>JAREAF010000019.1 GCA_029240475.1 Rhodospirillales bacterium
GCCACCAGTTCATCTCCTCTCGCTTCGTGAAGGAGATCGGGCGGCTGGGCGGCGACATCTCTGGTTTCGTCTCGGCCACCGTGGCCGAGCGGCTGAAGGCGCGCTTCGCCGAGGAGCGCCGCCGGCGCGGCGAAGCGAAGAAGCGCGTGCAGACCTTCGAGGAATAGTCGCAGCACCCGCGCTGTTTCCCCGTCCGAACAAGAAATCGGAAAGAAACGCTCCGGCTCATCCAATTGACGGATGAGCGCGGGCGAGGATTGCCGCACGATCGCCATAGGTCAGCTGCGATTGACCGAAGATCGCAAGAAGATGCTGCAATTCAATAGGTGATCTCCTCAATGCAATCGCTCGCTTTGTTCCAACTCTCCGCCCCCGCATCGCTGCTGCGCATGCCGGCCGTGAACACGCTGAAGGTTTGGCGGGGGCGGCTGCGCCACCGGGAGGCCCTGTTCATGCTGTCGCGCAAGGGGATGCACATCCTCGAGGATGTCGGCCTCAGTGCGGCGCAAGTGGAAGCGGAAATCAGGAAGCCCTTCTGGCGCGCCTGACAGGCGCCTGCCTCCTGCTCCGGAAGGCTGACCCCGAACGGTCAGGTTCCCGACATTCGTGAGGTTGGGCGGCAGCCAACGGCAAGTTCGCGCCGTTGGAAGCTTGGGGAACAGGGCATCGGCCGTCGTGATCGCCGCCGCGGGTAGGGCGTCGGCGTCCGACGGCCTATTCGGAGATGCCCGTGATGCGGACGATTTCGCTTTTAGCCGCGGCGCTGGTCGCCGCGCTCTTCCTTGCGCAGAACCGCGAAGCGCGAGCGCTCGACGCGCCGCGCGCCTTGAGCGGCGAGGAGCTGCAGCTCCTGCTGCCCGGAAACACGCTGATCGGCATCGACGAGGATGGCGCCTACTGGATGTACTATCCCAGCGAGGACACGCTCTGGGGACGGAGCGCCAGCGGCGATGTCGATGTCGGGCGCTGGTGGATCGAGAATGACAGCTACTGCCGCGCCTGGCGGCGGTGGTTCCAAGGTCAGACGCGCTGCTGGCAGTTGGCCCGGGACGGTCAGGGTGAGCTGGTCTGGTACTCGCTGCGCGGAGAGAAGGAGGGGCGGAGCTTCGTAAGGGCAGGCAATGCGATCGGCGATTTGCCGAGCGAAGCGGGCCCCCCCTCGCAGCTGGCCGACGCCGGATCGGGTTTGGCCACGTCGCTCGAGGCGGTGGTCGCGCATGCGGTGGTGGAACCGGAGAGTGGCATCGCACCGCGGAGCGCACAGGCGGCAGGAAAGGACCCGGCTCCGGCCGCGTCGCCAAGGCGCGGCCGGCCTGTCGACGGGAACCCGCCCCTCGTGCCAGGGCAAAGCGCAAAATCAAAATCCGCCTCGGCGAACTCCGGCGCTGCAGCGGCGTCTGGAACTGCGACGGGTTCTGCGCAATCCCGCCTCGGGGGCTTCCTCGACCGCCTCGGCGTGGGGTCGAGCACAGGGACCAGCGGGGGCGCCAGCTCCGGCGGAGGCGGCGGGGGAAGCCCCGAGCGCGGGGGCCTGGATCGGGACCGGGGCTGACGGCATCTCTCCGACAAGCGCGGCGACGCCGCTTCTGCGCGGCCGCGCTTTTTTCGGCACGACGTCTTGCTCAAGCGGCAACGCGCGGCGCTCCGTGACGTAATAGACCATCTTCCGGCCGCGCCTTGCCGCCCGCGACGCGCCCCGGAGCGGACCGACTTGAGCCGAGGTGGTCAATGCGCGCCCTGTGCTGGCACGGAAAGAACGACATCCGCTACGAGCAGGTCCCGGACCCCGTGATCGAGCATCCGCGCGATGCCATCGTGCGCGTCACGAGCTGCGCGATCTGCGGCTCGGACCTGCACCTCTATGACGGCTTCATGCCCGGCATGAAATCGGGCGACATCATGGGCCACGAGTTCATGGGCGAGATCGTGGATGTCGGGCCGGGGATCAACGGCAAGGTCAAGGTCGGCGATCGGGTGGTCGTGCCGTTCACGATTATTTGCGGCGAGTGCGAGCAGTGCCGGCGCGGCAACTTCTCGGTCTGCGAGCGCACCAATCGGAACAAGCACATCGCCGACAAGGTCTTCGGCCACAGCACGGCCGGGCTCTATGGCTACACGCACCTGACGGGCGGCTATCCCGGCGGGCAGGCCGAATATGTCCGCGTGCCCTACGCCGACGTCGGTCCTGTGAAGGTTCCGAACGGGCTCTCCGACGAGCAGGTGCTGTTCCTCGGCGACATCTTCCCGACGGGCTGGCAGGCCGTGGTCCAGTGCGACATCGAGCCGACGGACACCGTCGCGATCTGGGGCGCCGGCCCGGTGGGGCAGTTCTGCGTCCGCAGCGCCATCCTGCTGGGAGCGCAGCAGGTGATCTGCATCGACCGGCTGCCCGAACGGCTCGCGATGGCGGAGGCCGGGGGCGCGATCCCCATCAATTTCGAGAAGGAAAGCGTCGTCGAGCGGCTGAACGACCTGACGAACGGGAAAGGGCCGCAGAAGTGCATTGACGCAGTCGGGCTGGAGGCTCATGCGACCGCCACTATCGATTCCATGTACGACCGGGCCAAGCAGGCGATGATGCTCGAGACGGACCGCCCGCACGTGCTGAGGGAGATGATCTATGTCTGCCGGCCCGCCGGCACCATCTCCGTCCCCGGCGTGTATGGCGGGCTCCTGGACAAGGTCCCGTTCGGGATGGTGATGAACAAGGGGCTGACGATCCGCACCGGCCAAACGCATGTGAACCGTTGGACGGAGGATCTGCTCGGGCTGATCGAAGAAGGCCAGATCGACCCGTCCTTCGTCATCACGCACAGGGTTCCCCTCGAGCGCGGCCCCGAGATGTATCAGACGTTCCGGGACAAGCACGACGGCTGCATCAAGGTTGTGCTGCAGCCCTAAGGGAGGTCAGGTCATGCAGAATGCCTATGGCAATCATTCCGGCTCCTCCCGCGCCCACGGCGTCGCTCGCGGGCTGGGCTGGTTCTCCATCGCCCTCGGCGTGGCGGAGGTCGCCGCTCCCCGCGCCCTGACGCGTGCGCTTGGCATGGACGGGCAGGAATCTCTGGTGCGCGCCTATGGGCTGCGCGAGATCGCAACCGGGTCCGCCATTCTGCGGTCCGAGAATCCGGCCCCTTGGGTGTGGGGACGGGTCGCCGGCGATGCGCTCGATCTGGCCACGCTTGGCGCGGGGTACCGGAACCAGAATCCCCAGCAGCAACGGAACCTGGGCTTGGCCCTTGCCGCGGTGGCCGGCGTGACGGCGGCGGATGTCTGGTGCGCCCGTGCCCTGTCCAATGGCGCGGGCCAGCAGGCGAGGCTGCCCATGCGGGACTACAGGGACCGCAGCGGCTTTCCGCGGCCGCCGGCCGAAATGCGCGGCGCGGCGCGCCATCTCAGCATCCCGCGCGACATGCGGGCGCCGGAGGCGCTGCAGCCCTACAGGGCCGGGTGAGGGCGCCGCCGGCCGCGCGCTTTATCGATCGGAGTGCGGATCGCCCCAGGAGGAGTGGGCCTCCTCGTCGCGGCCCGATCGGCTGCTGAGGAACATCAGCCCCATGAGCCCCATGGCGATGGCCATGGTCAGCAGGACTCCGAGCACGAGCGCAATGGCGCCATGCACGCCGATGCCGAGCTGCCCGAACCCGAGCAGCAACGCCAGCGCCAGGGCGGTCGCCAGAAGTATTCCGGCGCAGATCAAGATGAAGCGGCGGGTCCAAGTCATGCGCGCTCGCCTGGAGGCCCAGGATACCTCCTCAAAGCTCTGCCGATGTCGGGCGGCAGCTCATGGGTGTCTCATACACCAAAACTGATGCTCGATCCGAGGTTGCCGCCCGGCCGCGACAATTCGGGCTGGCGCGGCGTCGGGCGATGCCTCAGGGCTCGGAATATCCGCCCAGGCTGAGGACCAGCTCATAGGAGCCCGGGTCCTGGCTGAAATAGAACCCGCCCTCGCGCGCGGAGAAGGGCGGGAGGTAGTCGATCACGGCTTCCCGCTCCTCGATCGTCTCGTCTCCACGACGCAGTTGCCCGATCACCTGCAGCCCCGCCGCCGTGCCGTTGGCCTCGTTCACGACGCGGTAGCGGACGAGGTAGCCGGCCCCTGCCGGCGCCACCGAAAGCGCTTCGACCGATGCGGCCGGAGCGGTTTCGCGGTATGAGACCGCGAAATAGGCAAGGTACAGCAGCAGGGCGGCCAGCAGCATCGCGCCGAGCGCCGCGATTGCCCATTCCAGAGGCGTCGTGCTTCCTCGAGGGTGCGCTTCCCCCTTCCTGGGCTCCTGCTTCTTGGCTGCGCGGTTGGCCATGAGGTTCGACCCACCCGCTACAGGATCAACCGGGCGGCGGCCGCCCCGATGGAAGCGGGGAATCCAAGGACGATCCCGGCGCTGATGATCTCCTCCAGAGCCAGTCCGGACGTTCTGCCGAACGTCCACAGCAGATAGATGCAGATTCCGAGGACGAGGACGTAACCCGTGATCGTATAGCGCAGCAGCAGGCTCAGGAACGTGGCCCCTTCCATCGGCCGAGGCTGCCCGGGAAACTCCACGGCATACACGAAGCCATGCATGAGGAGGATGGAGGCCGCCGCCAGGGCAATCTGGTGCCAGGGCCCCATCATGTAGGAAAGCAGGATCGGCTCCTCCGTGGGCGCCACGTTCAGACCGAGGAACAATGCGCCGACGCCCATGAGGAACAGCTCGCCCGCGAAGCCCGGCTCCTGGTCCGGTTCCGTGCTCTCGGGGCGTGCTCCGTGCAGCTGCCCGCGCGCCAGGGTGGCTCCGATCGCCGCCGGAACGGTCTGGAGGGCGATCTTGCCCACCGCCTCGCGGGGAGATGTCTCCGGTCCGACCACCTCGAAGAGCCACAACACGCCGGTCGCCATGACGGCGCCGACGAAGATCGCAACCAGGGCGTCGGCGACATCATCCCCGAGGCTGTAGGTGGGCTCGAAACCGCTGTAGCGCGACAATCCGACGAGGAGCGGAAAGGACACCAAGGCCAGAAGCGCCAGCTTCACGTCGCCCATGTAGAAGCCGATCTGCCACATCTCCATGGTCATGAGCAGCGGCATCGCGAAGATCAGAGCCCCCGCGAAAGCCCGCGCCAGTCCTACGAAGAAGTGCCGATCCGCCCCGTGCCGGTCAGATGCCTTCATAATCGTCGCACTCTCCCTGGAATGGACACGGTTTGCAGCCGGCGGCTGCCGCAGCGGGTCTTCCGCTTCGGATTTAAGACCGTTGGATGTCCGGACCGGTCCGGCTCCGGGGCGGGCCTGTCACAAGATGGTCTTGCCGGTTTGCGGCCAGCGGCCGGCCCTCTGAGGACGGGAGAACTCCTCGAAGAAGTCGCCGAGCTGGCGCAGGTTCTCGAAACGTTGCTCGGCGCGCTTGCCGAGCCGGGCGGCGGTCCCGTTGATCAGCAGGTTCAGGATCACCACCAGGCTGGCGCTGGAATCCCAGAAGGTATGCGTCTCGGTATGCCCTTCGAGGACATAGCGCGTGTGCTCCGCGCCCCAGTGGCTGAACTTATCGGTGACGATCACCAGCGGCATGTCGGAGGCCCGGACCCTCGCGGAGAGCTTCAGGGATCGGCGGGCGTAGCTGGCGGTGTCCACAAGCACGAGCACGCTTGTGCGCGGATCGGCTTCCAGCACCTCGGCATAGGTGCCGCTGATATTCTCGACATAGGCGACCCCCGGCCGGGCATAGAGCAGGCGGGTGGCGAAGTCGCGCGCCATCCCTTCCGAAGCCTGGAAGCCGACGACGAACACGGATTTGGCCTGCGCGAGCAGCCTGACGATCTCGGCCCAGATCGGCGTGGTCGTCAGCCCATACGCCTTCACGACGGCCCGAACCTCGCGGCCGAGACTCTGGCGCAAGCTCTCCTCGCCCGCGGGACGCACCTTGAACCGTTCCAGCACGTCGTCGAGATCGTCCTCCGCTGAGACGCGGCTGCGCAGTTCCGCCTTCAGCTGCTTCAGATTCGCATAGCCGTTCAGCCGCAGGAAGCGCAGCAGCGTCATCTCGCTGACGCCGGCATTCGTCGCGATGCTCGCCCCGGTCTCGAACGGCACGTGATCCATGTGGTCGAGGAAGTAGGCGGCGATCGCCCGTTCCGCGCGGGAAAAGCCGTTCATGCGCGCCCGCAGCACGGTCTCCAGCCCGCCATTCGTCTCGGCTGGATCGCGCGTCCGCTGCTTGCTTCGCCTGGTCATTTCCCGGGTCCTTTGCTCTCGGCCCCAAGCCGCGAGGCGTGCACGGGCGGCAGCCGTTCGGACCAGCGGCTCGCGGCTTCGAGGGCTCCCGCAACCCCGAGCAACAGATCCTCGCGGCCGAACCTGGCCACGAACTGCACGCCGATGGGCAGACCCTGCCGGGTCCAGGCGAGGGGCAGCGACAGGGCGGGCATGCCGGTGGCGTTGAAGAGCGCGGTGAAGGTCTCCTTCGGCGCGAGCTGCTCGAAAAACCGGCCCAGGTCGGCGCCGGGCTCGTCCGGATCATAGGTCCCTAGCGGCTCGGGCGATATGCATGCGGTCGGCGTGACGAGGATGTCGTAGCGCTGCATGAATTCGCCGATCCGGCGCGTCAGCTGATCGTAATGCTCCAGCGCCCAGACCAGGCGCTCGGCACTCATGCGGCGCCCGGCCTCGTACACGGCGAGCGAGGTGGATTGCAGGCTGTCGGGGCCGATCTGCCGGCCCGTTTTGCGGGCGATTCCCTCGCAATCATAGACCTGATAGGCACACCAGATGATCTTCTGCGCCTCGAGGAAGGCGCCATAGTCGAACTCCGGCGACGCCATTTCCACCGCATGCCCGATGCTCTCGAGATGACGGCCGGCATCCATGGCGGCATGCTCCACGTCCGGGTCGATGGGGGAGCCGGACCAGGATCGGGTGCAGAGCGCGACGCGCAGGCGGCTCGGCGCGCTGCGGGTCGCGTCGAGAAAGGAGCCGTCGGGCGTCCGGATCTCGAAGGACTCGCCAGGCTCGGGCCCGTGCAGCAGATCGAGCAGCATGGCGCAGTCCCGCACCGAGCGCGTCAGCATGAACCGGGTCGAGAGGCCGAGCAGCGGCGCGGTCGGGCCGGGCGCGCCGGAGATGCGGCCGCGAGAGGGCTTCAGCCCGACCAGCCCGCAGAACGATGCCGGGTTGCGGATCGAGCCGCCGCCGTCCGTCCCATGCGCGAACGGCACCATGCCGCTGGCCACCGCCGCGGCCGCGCCGCCGCTGGAGCCCGCAACGCCACGCGTGGGGTCCCATGGATTAGCCGTGCGGCCGGTCAGTCGGGATTCGGTCGTGGCGGCGAGGCCAAGCTCGGAGGTGGTGGTGCGGCCCAGCACGACAACGCCGCCATCGCCCAACCGACGGGCGATCGGCGAATCCTGCGAGGCCCGGAATCCGCGTGCGAGCTGACTGCCCATCTCCGCCAGCCTGCCGCGCAGGAACGGGAAATCCTTGTGCAGGCTGGGGACGCCCCGATAGGGCTCGCCGAAGCGCTTCTTCTCCAGCCCATCCAGCATGTCCGGATAGGTCTCGATGACGGCATTGAGGCGCGGGTTCAACGCCGATATGGCAGTCATCGCAAGTTCGGCCAGCTCGCCGGGCGTGACCTCGCCCTTGCCGATCAGCTCCGCGAGGCCCAGCCCGTCCTGCCGCGCATATTCATCCAGGCGCATGCGCCGTTCCTTCCGCTTGGAATTGCGCCTGCGGCGCGAGCGCCAGGCGCGGCACCGCCCTCAGCAAAGTTTGCGTGTAGCTGTTCTGCGGGCGCGCCAGCACCTCGTCGACCAAACCGCTCTCGACGATCCGCCCCGCCTGGAACACCAGCACGCGGTCGCACAACGCGCGCACGACCGCCAGGTCGTGCGAGATGTACAGCATCGTCAGCCCCGCCTCGGCGCGCAGCCGCTCGAGCAGCGAGAGAATCTGCGCCTGCGTCGTCACGTCCAGCGAGGAGGTGACCTCATCGGCGATGAGCAGGCGCGGCTGCATCGCCAGGGCGCGGGCGATCCCGACACGCTGACACTGCCCTCCGGAGAGCTGGCGCGGCGTGCGGTCGAGCAGGTCCTGCGGCAGCTCCACCATGGAGGCGAGCTCCGCCACGCGCTCATCGATCTTGCGCGGCGGCGCAAGCCTGTGCCTGCGCAGCGGCTCGGCGAGGGTCTGCCGAACGGTGAGGCGCGGGTTGAGGGAGTCGTACGGGCTCTGGAACACCATCTGGACCGAGCGGCGGAAGCGCAGGAGATCCTGGCCGGTGAGCTGGTGCACGTCCGCGCCGTCGAACAGCACCCGGCCGGCGCTCGGCGAGAGCAGGCGGGCGATCGCGCGCGCCACGGTGCTCTTTCCCGATCCGCTCTCGCCCACGACGCCCAAGGTCTCGCCCGGATGGAGGGCGAAGGTGACCCCGTCCAGAGCCCTGATGCGAGGCGCGCGCACCTGTCCCTTGGTCAGGTCGATCCAGCGGAAGGGCGCACGGAACGAAACGGATAGATCCTGAACCTCGATCAGCGGCTGTCCGGCGGCGTGCGCGCCGGTGCGCCGCGGCCTGCGCAGGCGCAAACCCGGCTGCGAGGCGATCAGGAGCTGAGTGTAAGGGTGCTTCGGCGTCGCGACCAGATCGCGCGTCCGGCCCTGTTCCACCAATGCGCCGTCGCGCATCACCAGGACGCGCTGGCAGATCTCGGCGATGACGCCGAGGTCATGCGAGATGAGGATGATCGCCAGCTCATGCTGGCGATTGAGCGCGCGCAGCAGCTCGAGGATGCGGGCCTGCACCGTCACGTCGAGCGCGGTGGTGGGCTCGTCCGCGAGGAGCAGACGCGGGCGGCAGGCGATCGCGCCGGCGATCAACGCGCGCTGCTTCATGCCGCCGGACAGCTCGTGAGGAAAGGAATCGACGCGCAGCTCCGGCTGGGCGATCCCGACCGAGGAGAGCAGGTGGATTGCGTCGCGCCGCGCCTCGGGGCCGCTCCGATCCATGTGATGGCGCAAGCTTTCCCCGATCTGCGCGCCGATCCGCATCAATGGATCGAGGTGGGAGGCGGGATTCTGGAAGATCATCGCGCCCTGCCGGCCGCGCATATGCTCCCAGTCGGCCTCGGAGAAGTGGGTCAGCTCCCGCCCGTCAAACCGGATGCTGCCGCCGACCCTGGCGGTCCGCGGCAGGAGGCCCAGGATGGCGCGGCAGGTCACCGATTTGCCCGAGCCGCTCTCGCCGACGATGCCGAGGATCTCTCCGGGCGCGAGCGAGAAGGACACGCCGCGAACGGCGCTGACCGGACCGGCCCGGGTCTCGAAATCGACGGTCAGCCCTTCGACTTCGAGGAGGGGCGCAGCCCTATCGGGCGCGCTCATCGCAGCAGCCTCGCCAATCCGTCGCCGGTGAGGGCAAGGCCCATCCCAAGCGTCACGGCTGCGAGCCCGGGGAAGAAGCAGATCCACCAGGCGCGCACGACATAGCTCTGGCCGTCGGCGATCATCACGCCCCATTCGGCCAGCGGCGGCTGCGCGCCCATGCCGAGAAAGCCGAGGCTGGCCCCGGCGAGAATGACCAGAACCGCATCGGTCATGGCGTAGACCAGAACCGGCGAGAGCGCATTCGGGAGCACGTGCCGCAGCATGATCGTGAGCGGGCCGAAGCCGAGGCTGCGGGCGGCGAGCGCGTATTCGCTGGTCTTGATGACCAGGACCTCGGCGCGCATGAGGCGCGCATAGGTCACCCAGCCCACCAGCGCCAGCGCGATGAAGAAGTTGCCGAGGCCGGGCCCGAGCACGCCCACGATCGCCAGCACCAGCACGAAGAAGGGAAAGGCGACCGTCACATCGTAGATGCGCATCAGCACCGCGTCGGCCACGCCGCCGAGATAGCCGCTGACCAGCCCCACCGTGACCCCGATCAGCAGCGGCGGCACGACGCCCATCACGCACATGAACAGATCCACGCGCGCGGCGAAGATGGTGCGCGACAGCACATCGCGTCCGGCCTGATCGGTGCCGAACCAGTGCGTGAGGCTGGGCGCTTCGAGGATGTGGAGGATGTCGACCGCGTTCGGATCGAAGGGCGCGGCCAGGGGCGCGAAGATCGCGAGCAGCAGCCATCCGCCGATGATGAGAAGGCCGAGCACCAGAGTGCCGGGCCAGGAGGACACGGCCCGCCGCGCCGAGAGCCCGTGCTGCGCCAGGACGCTCACAGCCGCACCCTGGGATCGATCAGCGTCGTTGCGATGTCGACGAGCAGCGTCACCAGCACCGTGGCGAGCGCAAAGAACAGGGTGAGACCCTGCACCACCGAGTAATCGCGGGAGAGGATGGAGCTCACCATCAGGCGCCCCAGCCCTGGCACGGCATAGACCGCCTCGACGATGATGGTGCCGCCGATCAGGTAGGCGACCATGACGCCCAACAGATGCAGCGTCGGCAGCAACGCGTTCGGCAGGATGTGCCGCCAGAAGACTCCGCGCTCGGGCAGGCCCTTGGAACGCGCGGCGGTGACGAAGTCCGCTTCCGACTTCTCCAGGAGAGCCGCGCGCAGGCTCTGGACCATCACCGGCACGAGCCAGATCGAGGTCGTGAGCGCCGGCAGGAAGAGATGGTGCAGATGCTCCAGGAAGCCCGTCCCGTACCCTGAGACCGGGAACCAGCCGAGCTCGACCCCGAACAGGCGCGACAGCATGATCGCGACCCAGAAGACCGGCAGGGTGAAGCCGCACACGCCGAAGACGCGGATGGCCTGGTCGGCCCAGCCGCCATGATTGCGCGCTGCCGCGATGGCCAGCAGCAACGTGGTCGGGACCGTCAGCGACACGACATAGAGAACGAGGAAGATCGTGGGCGGCAGGAATTGCAGGATGAGGCCGGAGACCGGCTTTCGGAACCGGATGGATTCGCCGAGGTCGCCCTGCGCCAGCTTCCCGAAATAGGTGCCGAGCTGCACGGGCCATGGCCGGTTGAGACCGTATTCCTGCCGCACCGCCGCCAAAGTCTCCTCGCTCGCCCGGTCTCCCACGAGCAGCCGCGCCGGATCGCCCGGCGTCAGCTTCAGCAGCAGGAAGGTGACGATGGCGATGCCGAGCAGCACCGGCAGGAGCTGCAGCAGCCTGTTCACCAGCAGCGATAGAGTCTGCACCTGGCCCTCATCGGCAGGAAGGAACCGGGAGCGATCCGCAGGACCGCTCCCGGAAGGTCCCCGGCTTCCTCAGCCGCCGATGGTCGCTTCCTCCAGCGTCCATTGCAGCGAGGGCGTGAGCCGCAGGCCCTGCACCCGCTTGCTGTAGGCGTTGGCGTAGGGCGGGTAATAGAGCGGGATCTGCGACACCTCCTCGGTGGTGATGCGCTGGATCTCCTTATAGATCTCCGCGCGCTTCTGCGGATCCTGCTCGGCGGTGCCCTGCTCGGTCAGCTCGTCCACTTTCGGGTTGGTGTAGAAGGTGTAGAAGGAGTCCGAGCCGCAGGTGCCGCAGAGCGCCCAGCGGACCGCGAGATCCGGGTCGGGGGTCTCGTTGTACCACCAGGTCGGCGAGGCGTCGTATTCGCCCTTGGCGACCAGATCCCACCAGGCGCTGCCATCGACCTTCTGGATCTTGGATTTCAGGCCGATCGCATTCCATTGCGCTTGCATCAGCACGGCGATCTGCTCGGCGGTCGCGCTGGTGCCGATCAGGATGGTCACCTCGCGGTCGCCCATGCCGGACTCCTGCAGAAGCTGCTTGGCCTTGGCCGGGTCGTAGGAGATGCCTGGATGCTGATCGTCGTGGAAGTCGATCGCGCCGGGCAGGGTGGTGTTGGCGGGCTCGGCATATCCGAAGGTTACGGCCTGGGTGACCGCCTTATTGTCGATCGCATGCGCCGCCGCCTGGCGCGCCTTCGCATTGCTGAACGGCTCGCGCTTCGAGTTCAGCAGGACCATGTAGATCACGGTCGACGGCTCGAGCTTCAGCTCGACATTCTCCTGCGTCTTTAGCGGGTCGACCTCGCTCCAGGGAACATCGCGGATGGCGTCGACCTCGCCGGTCTGCACCATGCCGAGCCGCGTCTTGGCTTCGCTGACTTCCAGAAGCTCGGCATTCGCGGTCTTGGGGTACCCCTCGCGCCAGTAATTCGGGTTGGCGGTGAGGATGAGCCGGTCGTTCGGACGCCATTCCTTCACCATGTACGGGCCCGAGGTCACCGGGTTCTCGGTGAAGGCCTTGTCCTCGCCGCGCGCATCGACGTCCTTCTTCGAGACGACGCCCATGTTCCAGACGTCGAGATTGGAGAGGAAGGGCGCGAACGGCGCCTTCAGCGTGAAGACGACCGTCTTCTCGTCTTTCGCCGCGATGTCCTCGACCGAGCCGAGCGGGGCGGGGTAGGCGGACCGCTCGTCGGTGCGTACCCGGTTCAGGCTGAAGGCGACGTCCTCGGCCGTGATCGGGCTGCCGTCGGAGAACTTCGCGTCGCGGAGGCGGAAGGTATAAATGCGCTGATCGTCGGAGACCTCCCAGGATTCCGCAAGCGCCGGCTGGAGCTGGTCCTGCGCATCGCGGTTGATCAGCCGCGCATAGAGCAACCCATAGACCTCGATATTGCCGGCCGCGGCCGAGCGCATCGGATCGAGCGTTGTGGTCTGGTAGGGCGAGGCGATTCGAATCGCATCCTGGGCCGGAGCTTGTTCCGGAGCCGCAAAGAGCGTGGCCAGAGCCAACGCTCCGGCGAAGGCAACGCGTCTCAACATTAGCAATCCTCCCTGACGATCGCTCGGGCGTGGGTGGGTTGGGCCGCTCTCGGCGATCGAAGGGGCAGGATGTTAGAAATCCACCAACCGAGTCAATCGAGGACGGAAATCTAACATTGGTATCGGCTACGCTTTCCTGACGTGCCGACCGCTCCACCTCGGAAGCGGGCGTTGCTGTCCGATTGGCGGCGGTCGTAGCCTTCCGGTTCGACAAGAACAGCCGACAGGGAGAAGCCCATGACGCGCTCGAAGTTAGCCGTGCTTGCGACCGTCCTCGCGATCGCCGCCGGAGGAGGCATCGCCCGCGCCGACTCTCCGGGCCTCTGGCAGGTCTATGAGAGCTATCTGCGCGGCGCGAAATACATCGATCTCACCCATGCGTTCGAGCCTGCGCAGCCGGTCTGGCCGGGATTCGGCAATGCCAAGTTCAAGCCGGCGACGGCCGGCCGCGACATCGAAGGCTATGTCGCCAAGGGCGACGAGTTCACGTATGAGAAGCATGGCTTCGTCGCCACCGCCTACGAGCTGACGACCGACCAGTACGGGACTCAGCTCGACCCTCCGGCGCATTGGAACCCGCATGGCGCGACGATCAGCGACCTTCCGGCGACCTTCAGCTTGCGCGCCCTGGTGGTCATCTCCATCCACGACAAGGTCGCGGCGGATCCCGGCTACCATCTTCAGCTCTCCGACATCGAGGCCTGGGAGAGCCGCAACGGGCGGATTCCGGAGGGCGCCGTCGTGATGGTGCGCTCCGACTGGTACAAGAAGTGGAGCGACATCGAGCGTTTCAATCAGAAGCCCTTCCCCGGCGTCAGCCTCGACGCCTTGAAGTTCCTCCACAACGAGCGGAAGATTCTCTTCCACGGCCATGAGCCGCTCGACACCGACACCACGCCCACGCTGGAAGGCGAGGCTTGGCTGATGGCGAACAACTTCGCCCAGGCCGAAGGGGTGATGAATCTGGACAAGGTCCCGGAGACCGGTGCCCTCATCTCCATCGGCTTCGCCAAGCCGCTCGGCGGCACCGGAGGCTATGCGCGCTACGTCGCGATCGCGCCGGCCGATTGGGGTGAAGGCGTGACCATCGCCGAGGCGCCAGGGGCGCCATTGCCGACGACGGAGAAGGCGCTCGAGCGGGACGAGAATGGAGTGATGCGGCCGACCAAGACCGCACCGTAGCAAGCTGCCGCGCTGGGAGCCGCGCCGGCGAGAGCGGGGGCCGCGCGGGCGGCTTCGCCACGGCGCCGCGATGCCGTGCGGTGAGGCGCCGCACGGCTCCGGCGGACACGCCTACTGCTGGACCAGGCTTTGCCGAACGCAGGCGATGCAGTGGCGGAAGGCGTCAGAGCCGAATTCGTAGCCGCGCCGGCCGCACTCGTCGTGCGCCCGGACCATCGCGTCGTCCACCATCCCGGT
The DNA here is from genome assembly GCA_029240475.1 of Rhodospirillales bacterium. GTDB lineage: Bacteria > Pseudomonadota > Alphaproteobacteria > JAREAF01 > JAREAF01 > JAREAF01. Next base: position 14,133 of record JAREAF010000019.1, read on the forward strand.
GGCCGCGAGTCCGCTAAAACCTCCGTCGAGACCGATCTCCGCGCATCCGGTCAGCAACAGGGCCAGCACCACGCCCCTGGCCATGCAACCCTCCCTTCGCGCCGATAGACCCGGCATCTTTTTCAACTCGGCGTTGGGCTGTCCTGTTCCAGTCAGCTTGTGAGGCTCTCTTGAGCGATGGCCTATTCCGCTTCTCTCATCATGTTGGGCGGCGGTCTCGACAGCGAAACTCCGCGCAGCTCAGCGGTTCAGCTTGTCGTACTCGCGGCCCAGCCGGTCCCAGTTCTTGTCCCATTTCTTGTCGAGGTGGTCCCAATCGATGTCATATCCCTGACTTTCAAGCTCGAGCCCAAGGACGCCGAAATGCGCGACCTCATCGACGGACGAATAGAAGTCATCTTCGCTTTCGATGCCCTTGATGTTGCTTTTGTCATCTCTGGCAATGTCGTTCACTGTCTTGTGGCCGCGCCCTTCGCCGCCTCGGCCGGAGTCCGCGTAAGCGGGTGCGATGAGCACTGTCATTGCAGTTGCTGTGAGAAGTACGAGCAATGTGCGCATGTCAGCCCTCCAACCCCTTGTGGATGAACTGTCAGGGTAGCTTTGCGCCGTCAGCCGCCGGATATGGGCTTTGGAAGAGCGGCCACGGCGCTTAGGTGGTGTACCTCCACGTGTGACTTATATGAGCAACGCGCGCGGGAGCTGTTGCGCGGGCCCGCGCGGCTTTTGAATACGGATCGACTTCCTTGCGCCTAACTGCACGTTCACGTGGCTGACGCAAGATTCTCAAAAGCAGAAATTCTGAGATCAGCGCTTTCGTACCGATCCGAGCT
>JAREAF010000290.1 GCA_029240475.1 Rhodospirillales bacterium
CGCGCTCGGCGAGATCCTGCGCCAGTTCCCCTGGCCGAAATCCATGCGCTGGCCCGGCCCCGAATTCGAATGGGTGCGCCCGCTGCGAAACGTGCTCGCGCTGTTCGGCGCGCGGCCGATCGGTGAGCCCGGCTACGAGGCATCCAATCAGACCAACGGCCACCGCTTCCTCGCGCCGCAGCCGTTTCGCGTCGAGAGCTTCGCCGATTACAAGGAGAAACTGGAAACCGCGTTCGTGCTGCTCGACCCGCTCGACCGCAAGGAGCGCATCGTCACCGAGGCCGAGCGGCTGGCGCGCGATGCGAGCCTGGCGCTCCGGCCCGACCCGGCGCTCCTGGAGGAGGTCACGGGCCTCGTAGAATGGCCGGTGGTGCTGATGGGCCATATCGACGAGCGCTTCATGGCGCTGCCGCCGGAGGTGCTGACCACCACCATGCGCGCGCACCAGAAATATTTCGCGCTCGAGGACGGAGCGGGGCGGCTCGCGCCGCGCTTCCTCGTCGTCGCCAATGTCGAGCCGCAGGACGGCGGCGCCGCGATCGTCGCCGGCAATGAGCGCGTGTTGCGCGCGCGGCTGGCCGATGCCGAGTTCTTCTGGAACCAGGACCGCAGGACGCCGCTCGAGGAGCGCCTCTCCGCGCTGACGCAGATCGTCTTCCACGCCAAGCTCGGCACGCTCGCGCAGAAGGTCGCTCGCATCGAGCTGCTGGCGCCGGAGCTCGCGTCGAAAATTCCCGGCGCCGATGCCGCTCAAGCCGAGCGCGCGGCGCGGCTCGCCAAGGCCGATCTTGTCACCGGCATGGTCGGCGAGTTCCCCGAGCTGCAAGGGCTGATGGGCCGGTATTACGCGCTCGATGCGGGCGAGTCCGCCGCCATCGCCGAGGCCATCGCAGATCACTACGCGCCGCAAGGCCCGAATGATCGCTGCCCGACCGCACCGGTCAGCATCGCCGTAGCGCTCGCCGACAAGCTCGACACGCTCGCCGGTTTCTTCGCCATCGGCGAGACGCCGACCGGCTCGAAGGACCCGTTCGCGCTCAGGCGCGCCGCGCTCGGCGTGATCCGCCTCATCGTCGAGAACGGGTTGCGGCTCGGCCTCCGCGATCTCTTCCACCGCGCCTACTGGGGCTACGATTCGACGGTGCCCGACTTCGCCCAGCGCGGGCCCAAGGGCCACCAGCCGAAAGCGGTCGCGGGCGCGCTCGTCGAGTTCCTTGCCGACCGGCTCAAGGTGCATCTGCGCGAGAAGGGCGTGCGCCATGACCTCATCGCCGCCGTCTTCGCGCTCGGCGGCGAGGACGATCTGGTGCGCCTGCTGGCGCGCGTCGGGGCCCTGCAGAGCTTCCTCAAGAGCGAGGACGGCGCGAACCTGCTCGTCGCCTTCCGCCGCGCGGCCAACATCCTCAAGATCGAGGAGCAGAAGGACGGCGTCCGCTACGAACCGCAGCCCGATGCCGGCCTCTTGCGGCAGCCCGAGGAGAAGGCCTTGCATGCGGCGCTGGCGGAAGCGGAAGGCGCCATCGAGCGCGCCCTCTCCGAAGAGCGCTTCGAGGAGGCGATGCGGCTGCTGGCGCGGCTGCGGCCCATCGTCGACTCCTTCTTCGACAAGGTCACGGTCAACGCGCCCGAGCCGGAGCTGCGCGCCAACCGGCTGCGGCTCCTGGCGGCGATACCCGCAACGCTCGGGCGCGTCGCCGATTTTTCGCGGATCGAGGGCTAGGCGAAGCGCGTTGATGGGAGCGCCGGCCCGGCGCATCGCTGCCGGCGGTTTGGGGGGTTCGAGAGTCAGCCATGGCCAAATGGGTTTACAGCTTCGGTGGAGGGGCCGCGGACGGCCGCGCCGAGATGCGCAATCTTCTGGGCGGCAAGGGCGCGAATCTCGCGGAGATGAGCGCGCTGGGGCTGCCGGTGCCGCCCGGCTTCACCATCACCACCGAGGTCTGCACCTTCTTCTACAAGCATGGCCGCTCCTATCCCGAGGAGTTGAAGCGGCAGGTCCAGGAGGCGCTGAAGCGCATCGAGGAGACCGTCGGGGCGCGCTTCGGCGACGCGAAGATGCCGCTGCTGGTGTCGGTGCGCTCGGGCGCGCGCGTCTCCATGCCGGGCATGATGGACACCGTGCTCAATCTCGGCCTCAACGACCGCACCGTCGAGGGGCTGGCGCGGCAGGCCGAGGACGAGCGCTTCGCCTATGACAGCTATCGCCGCTTCATCCAGATGTATGGCGATGTCGTGCTGGGCGTGGAGCACCACAATTTCGAAGAGATCCTGGAACTGCACAAGGAGGACCGCGGCGTCACGCTCGACACCGAGCTGACGGCCGACGACTGGAAGACCGTTGTCAAAGCCTACAAGGCGCGCGTCGAGGAGGCGCTGGGCCGGCCCTTCCCGCAAGACCCGGAAGAGCAGCTCTGGGGCGCGATCGGCGCCGTCTTCGGCAGCTGGCAGGTGCAGCGCGCCGTCACCTATCGCCGCCTCCACGGCATCCCCGAGGATTGGGGCACCGCCGTCACTGTGCAGGCGATGGTGTTCGGCAATATGGGCGAGGATTGCGCCACGGGCGTCGCCTTCACCCGCAATCCCTCCACCGGCGAGAACGCCTTCTATGGCGAGTATCTCGTCAATGCGCAGGGCGAGGATGTCGTCGCCGGCATCCGCACGCCGCAGCACCTCACCGTCGCGGGCAAAACCGCCAACGGCTCGACCCTTCCCGCCATGGAGGAGGTGATGGCCGGCGTCTTCGCCGAGCTCGATGAGGTGCGGCACCGGCTGGAGCGCCACTATCGCGACATGCAGGACATCGAGTTCACGGTGCAGAAGGGCAAGCTCTTCATGCTCCAGACCCGATCCGGCAAGCGCACCGCGGCGGCTGCGCTGAGGATCGCGGTGGACATGGTGCATGAGGGGCTGATCGGCGAGCGCGAGGCGGTGGCGCGCATCGATCCCGCCTCGCTCGACCAGCTCCTGCATCCGATGCTCGACCCCAAGGCCAAGCGCCAGGTGATCGCGCGCGGGCTGCCCGCTTCGCCGGGCGCCGCGGCGGGGCATGTCGCCTTCACCGCCGACGAGGCGGAGGATCGCGCCGCCAAGGGCGAGAAGGTGATCCTGGTGCGCACCGAGACCAGCCCCGAGGACATCCATGGCATGCATGCCGCCCAGGGCATCCTCACCACGCGCGGGGGCATGACCAGCCACGCCGCGGTGGTCGCGCGCGGCATGGGCCGCCCTTGCGTCGCCGGCGCGGGCGACCTGCGCATCGATGCGGTCAAGCGCACGATGCGCGTGCGCGACGTGGTGGTGAAAGACGGGGACCTCATCACCATCGACGGCACCAAGGGCGAAGTGATGCTCGGCGAGGTGCCGACGATCCAGCCGGAGCTCTCGGGAGATTTCGCCACGCTCATGGGCTGGGCGGACGCCGTGCGCAAGACGGGCGTGCGCGCCAATGCCGACACGCCCGCGGACGCCCGCACCGCGCGCAAGTTCGGCGCGGAGGGGATCGGCCTCTGCCGCACCGAGCACATGTTCTTCGAGGCCGGCCGCATCGTCGCCATGCGCGAGATGATCATGGCCATGGACGAGGCCGGCCGCCGCCGCGCGCTGGAGAAGATCCTGCCCATGCAGCGCGACGATTTCGTCGAGCTGTTCCGCATCATGAAGGGCCTGCCGGTCACGATCCGGCTCCTGGATCCGCCGCTCCACGAGTTCCTGCCGCACACCGACGCCGAGATGGGGGAGATCGCCAAGGCGACCGGCCTGTCGGTGGACGATGTGCGCGCCCGCGCCGCGCAGCTGAAGGAGGCGAACCCGATGCTGGGCCATCGCGGCTGCCGCCTCGCCATCACCTATCCCGAGATCTGCGAGATGCAGGCGCGCGCCATCTTCGAGGCGGCCGCCATCGTGCAGAAGGAATCGGGCGAGACGGTCGAGCCGGAGGTCATGATCCCGCTCGTCGCCTGGATGAAGGAGTTCACCATCCTCAAAGCCATCGTCGACCGGGTTGCGGCCGAGGTGTCCGAGCGCGAGGGCAAGGTGGACTATCTCGTCGGCACCATGATCGAGCTGCCGCGCGCCTGCCTGCTGGCGGACGAGATCGCGGCGGAGGCGGAGTTCTTCAGCTACGGCACCAACGACCTGACGCAGACCGCCTTCGGCCTCAGCCGCGACGATGCCGGCAGCTTCCTGCAGGCCTATGAGCGCAGCGGCATCATCTCCGAGGACCCCTTCATCAGCATCGACCGCCAGGGCGTCGGCGAGCTGGTGAAGATCGCCACCGACCGTGGCCGCAAGACGCGCCCGGACATCAAGCTGGGCATCTGCGGCGAGCATGGGGGCGATCCCGCTTCGGTCGCCTTCTGCTGCGAGGTGGGGCTGGATTACGTCTCCTGCTCGCCCTACCGGGTGCCGATCGCGCGGCTGGCGGCGGCGCAGGCCGCGCTTCGCTCAGAAGCCAGAAGTCAGAAGACAGAAGTCAGACCAGAATGAAAACCTGCCTTGAAGGCGGGCCAGAGGCATCAGTTCATGCTATCCGACTTCTGACTTCTGACTTCTGACTTCTGGCCGACCAACGCGAGGCCGGCCAGCATCACGCCAAGCGCGCCCCAGATCCAGCCGCTGTGGGTCTCGGCGAAGATGAGGATGCCCCACAGCACGCCCGATACCATCACCAGATAGGCCATCTGGCTGGCGAAGATCGGCCCCGTCGTGCCCACCAGATAAATGAAGAGCCAGTAGCTGACGACGTTTATCGCGGCCATGCCGACGATCGCCCATTCCACCGTGCCCCACGGCCAGGCGAACGGGACGAAGCTGTCCGTTGCGATCACGAGCGGCACCAGCGCGATAGTCGCCACCGTCATCATGCCGAGCAGGATCGTGAGCGACTGGGTGCGCGGCGGGCGGAACTTGGCGATGATCATGTTCTCGGCCGCGTAGGAGAGCGCAGCCGCGAGCGCGGCCACAACCCAGATGGCCGCAGTGCGTTCGGGCAGGCT
>JAREAF010000291.1 GCA_029240475.1 Rhodospirillales bacterium
CGTCATCATGCTGCCGTCTAGCGTCGAGGACTTCGCTGATCCCTACATCGCGGGAATAATTCGCAAGACGCAGAAATCGCCGGCGCGGTCGCCGGAGGAGCGGGTCAAGTTCTTCAAGCTCGTTTGGGACGCGATCGGCTCGGAGTTCGGCTCGCGTCACACGCAGTACGAAATGTTCTACGCCGGCGCGACCTTCGTGACGAAGAACCATTCCTTCCGCACCTACGACTGGGCCGGCGCCGGCGAGCTCGTCGAGCGATGTCTCTCAAGCTACTCGCTCGACGAGGAGCTCGCGCGGCTTCGGCCCGCCGCGGAGTAGGGGAAACAGCGTTCTAGGGAGAAAGGGTTCATGAGGACCGAAAAGGAGCACAAGGAATTTCACGCGGTCGATCTCGCTCAGGGCTGGGAAACTCCTCCCGGCTATCCGGCCGGCATCCAGCAGAAGATACTTGCTGGTCGGCTCGACGAAGCGAACAGGCGCGGCAACCGCTCGCGCCTCCTCCGCTTCGCGCCGGGCGTCTACACGACGAAACCGTTCGTGCACGACTACTGGGAAGAGGTGTATTTGATCTCGGGGGACCTTACAGTCGGCAACGACGAGAAGGGCGAGGGCGGCGAATCCTTCGCGCCGAACACCTATGCCTGCCGCCCGCCCGGCGCCTACCACGGGCCGTTCAAGTCCACCCGCGGCTGCCTCTTGTTCGAGATCCACTACTACGGCGACTAAGGCGCGGACTCGGCTGCGTCGGACCGCGCCGGAGCGAGGGAGTCGATGCGGCCGCGCTCGATCTGTAGTTTGACATCGACGAGCGCCTCAAGCAGCTGCGGGCCCGATTCAGTCACGAGCAACGTGAGGTCGCGCCGCTCCGCCCGGACGCGGGCGAGCGTCTCGGCATAGGAGTGGGCAAGCGCCGGCGCCAGGCCCTGGAACGGCTCGTCGAGGAGCACGAGCCGCGTGCCAACCATGAGCGCGCGCCCGAGCGCCACGATCTTACCCTGACCGCCCGAGAGATGCCCCCCTAGGCGGGCGCGAAGCGCGGGCAGCTCCGGAAGGAGATCGTAGATCATGCGCAGGCGCTCGCGCGCTTGTTTGGCCGAGAGCCTCAGGGCCAGGGAGGGAAGAAGCAGGTTGTCCTCGACCGTGAACTCGGGAATGAGCCGGCGATCCTCGGGGGCGTAGCCGATGCCGAGCGCCGCGCGGGCATGCGCGCGCATTCGGCGCAGGTCCGCGCCGTCATAGGCGAGCTCGCCCGCCTCGATCGGCAGAAGGCCCATGATGGCGCGCAGCGTCGTAGTCTTGCCGGCGCCGTTGCGGCCGACGAGGAGCGTGGTCCGGCCGGACTCGAGCGAGAGGTCGATGTCGCGCAGGACGGCGAAGCCGCCGCGCACAACTCGGACGCTGCGCATCTCGAGCATCAGGTCACGCCCACGACGTTCTGGAGGACGCGCGGATCGCTGAGGATCGCGTTTGGGGGGCCGTCCGCGACGATGCGGCCCTGGTCCCAGACCAGCACCCGGTCGGCGTAGCTGCGCACCACCTCCATGTCGTGTTCCACGAACACCGCCGTCACGTTCTCATTGTGCAGCGCCGCCGCCAGGGTCTCGACAAGAGCGAACTTCTCCGCATTGCTGACGCCGCTCGTCGGCTCGTCGAGCAGCAGCAGCTTCGGACGAAGCGCGAGCGCGAGCGCGATATCGGCGAGCTTGCGGATCCCTTCCGAAAGCTCACTAACCGCACGCTCCGCGTGCTCATCGAGCTTCATGAGTTCGAGGAGCGGCAGCGCGGCCTTTCGGTGGGCGGGTCGGTCGAGCGGCCTCAGCGGGCGCCAGAAACCCTGCTCCGCGGCGACCGCCAGCATCACGTTCTCGAGGAGGCTGTGCTCGGCGAAGAGCTGCGGGATTTGGAAGGCGCGTGCGATCCCCAACCGAGCGATGGCGCGCGGGCTCAAGCCGGTTATGTCGCGGCCCTCGAGCCTGATCGAGCCGGCGGTCGGCCGGAGGTACCCGGTGCAGAGATTGAGGAAGGTTGTCTTGCCCGAGCCGTTCGGGCCGATGATTGCGAGGAACTCGCCGGTATCGACCTCGACGTCCACACCATCCGCGGCGCGCACGCCGCCGAACGAGAGCGTGACGCCAGCTGCGGACAATAGAGCGGCGCTCACGCCGCTCGCCCCCGCGGGACGAAGCCTGCGTGCATCAGCCCATGCAAGCCGCCGGGCAGGAAGAAGATTACGACGAGCAGCGCAACGCCGATCACAAGGTTCCAGCTCTCGGCAAGGTAGCCGGCGGCCAGCGAGCGCACGGCCTCAAGGAAGAACGCCCCGATGAAGGGACCGGCGACTGTCCCAGCGCCGCCCAGCACCGCTACGAGCACGAGCTGACCCGAGGCGGTCCAATAAGTCATCTCCGGCACGACATGCCCGATCGCAACCGCCGCGAGGAACCCCCCGATGCCAGCAAGCGCCGCCGACGCGGCATACGCCGCGAGCAGGACGGCGCGCACGGAGACGCCGAGATAGGCGAGGCGGATCTCGTTCGTGTGCACAGCCGAGAGCGCCTGTCCCATGGAGCTCTGCAGATACCGGTGCACGAGGAAGCCGACGACGACCAGAAGGGCGAGGCTGCCGTAGAGCAGGACTGCTTCGATGACGGCGCGCGAGTACGCGCGGCCGAACAGCGTCGGCGCACCGACCCGCATTCCGTCCGAGCCGCCGGTCAGCGCGTAGAGCTTCGATACCAGCGTGAAAAACACCATGGACACCGCGAGGTTGAGCATGGCGAAGAAGATTGCCCGGTAGCGCACGACGAAGGCGCCGACGAGTGTTCCCGCGACCGCCGAGATCGCGGCCGTGCCGACCAGGAGGAGCATGAGGTCGGTGACGCCCCAGCGGGTGAGGAAGGCGGTGGCATAGGCGCCGAGCCCGTAGAACATCGCATGGCCGATCGAGATGAGGCCGGCGCGCAGGAGCAGCGCGACCCCGAGCGCGGCGAAGCCCATCGCGATCGCGAGCACGAACAGGAACGAGAGCCAGGGGAAGGCGAGGGGAAGCGTCGCTATCCCTGCCATCGCAACCGCGTAGGGGATGAGTTGCATCGGCTCAGAGCCTCCGCATCGCGGGCGAGCCGAACAGGCCGAAGGGTCGGACGAGCAGCACGGTGAGCATCACGAGATAAGGCGCGACCGGCTGCAGCTCGGGCATGAAATAGATCGCGACGACCCGACTGATCCCGACGATCACGGCCGCGAGCAGCGCGCCCTCAATCTGTCCGAGCCCGCCGATCGCCGCGACCGCAAAGCCCAGCACGATCGCCTCCGCTCCGAGCCCCGGGGCCACGCCCGACGTGGCGGAGGCGAGCGCGCCGCCGAGGGCGGCCAGGAACACGCCGAGTGTGAAGGCGGAGACGAAGACGCGCTCGGTATTGATGCCGAGCGTCTGAGCGACCTCGCGGTCCGCGACCACCGCCGTGACGAGCTTGCCGAAGCGGGTTCGGGCGAGCAGGAGCCTGAGCCCGGCCGCGACCGCGACCGCAAGCACGATCAGCGCGATTGAGTAGTTGAGGTAGACTACGCCGGCGATCGAGGACACTCCCAAGAGCTGCATAGGCGCGTCCTGCGAATAGGGCTGGACGCCGAAGGCGAGCTTCTGCAGGTCCTCAAAGATCAGGAACAGCGCGAAGGTGACTAGGATCTGCACCGCCTCGGGCCGGCCGTAGGTCCAGCGCACGAAGCTGCGCTCGATCGCCGGCCCGAGCACGACCGCGACGAGCGCCGCCGCCAGCAGCATCGACAGAAACGTGAGGGCAGGGGCGTAGCCTCTGCCGATGACCCACGTCCCCAGGAGGACAGCGACATAGGCCCCGATTGAATAGAAGGATCCATGCGCCACGTTGAGGATGCGCAGGACGCTGAAGACGAGCGTGAGGCCGACGGCGACGAAGAAGATGAGAGCTGCCTCGGCGAGCCCATCCACGAGGAGCGGCAGCACAATGCTCATCAGTCCGGCAGCTCCTGCGCAAATGGGCGCGGGCGGCGGCGCGAAGTCGCGCGCGCCGCGGCCGCTATTTGTGCGAGCCTGGTTTTGGCAAGTCGGCGAAGAAATCCTTGGTGAGTCCGCTAATCCAGGCGATCGGCTCTGTGCGCGGGGGCGGCGTGACCTTGGCCGCAGGGTAGCGCGCCATCTCGGCGATGATAGGGAACGGGTGCTCCGAGGTCTTGCCCGTCACGCCGACGATCTGGTCGACGAGACCGTCGTTGTCCTCGCGCAGCTTCAGGGTCCCGGTGTAGGTCTCGATGTCAAGCCCTTTCACCGCCTGGACAATAGCCTCGCGGGTAGGCCTGCCTCCGGTGGCTTTGCCGGCGTCGCGCAACGTCTTCTCGAGCGCGAGGATCGAGTTCGCCATCTTGAAGGAGGGGAACACGGGATATTCGCCGTAGCGCTCCCGATAGGCCTTAACGAAGTCGCGGGTGTGCGGATTGGCCTGCGCGGTCGGCGACATCCACCAGCCGTCGCCGAGTACACCTACGATGACGCCGTCCGGCAGCTCGATGCGCTGCAGGATGGTCTCGCCGAGCGCGAGCACCACTTGGCTCGAGCTGAAGAGGCCGCGCGGGAGCGACTGCCGCACAAAATTCTCAAGGTCCGCGCCCCAGAGGTTCGAGAACACCACGTCTGGGCGCGCGGCGACGATGCGTGAGATCTCGGTCTGGAAGTTCGGGGTGCCGAGCTTCGGATAGAGCTCGGCCACGACCTCCACGTCCGGCTTGAACGCCTTCAGCGCCGCCTTGAAGATTGCGCCGGCGTCGTGGCCGAAGGCGTAGTCCGGATTGATGATTGCGACGCGCCGCACGTCCGGCTTCTTCTCGAGAAGGTAAATCGCGTAGGCGAGGAACTCCGGGATGGTGCTGCTATTGGTCCGGTAGACGTATTCGTACTTTTCCTTCAGGAAGAGCTGGTGGGTGTCGCAGTTCCAGCTCAGCATTGGCATCT
>JAREAF010000292.1 GCA_029240475.1 Rhodospirillales bacterium
CGCTCGGACCAGTTCGCGTATTGGAGGCCATCGATGATGGGCGCCGGCGTGGTGGCCTGCATCTCTCTCCTCCGACCCGGGCGAGCCGGGCTCGCGGGAACACAGTGCGCGAAAGCGGTTCGCAGCCGCAAGCTCGTCCCGGGCCGGGCGCCTGGCGCCCCGGCTGTCGCGTTTGAACGGGAGGGTGCCGCAGGGCGGCAAAGTTGCCGCCGTGCTTCGCTTGCGGGCGGCGGAGACGGCGACAATAATCGGCCAAAGCTGGTGGGCGGCGCGTTCGCCCCAATGACATCGCCAGGGGGCTTCGATGAAAACACATGCGCAGGTCGTCATCATCGGCGGCGGGGTGGTCGGCTGCTCGATCCTCTATCACCTGGCCAAGTTCGGCTGGAAAAACGTGGTCCTGCTCGAGCGCAAGGAGCTGACTTCCGGCTCCTCCTGGCATGCCGCAGGCGTCATCCACACCATCAATGCGGACCCAAACATCGCCCGCCTGCAGGGCTACACCATCAATCTCTACAAGGAGCTGGAGGAGCTGAGCGGGCAATCCTGCGGCATCCACCGGCCGGGCGGCATCTATCTCGCTTCCACCCCCGAACGGCTCGATTACCTGAAGCAGGAGCGCGCGAAGGCCCGCTATATGGGCCTGGAGACCGACTTCATCTCGCTCGAGCATGCGCGCGAGCTGAACCCCTTGATCGATCCGTCGAAATATCTGGGCGCGCTGTTCGAGCCGGTGGACGGGCATGTGGACCCCTCCGGTGTCACCCACGCCTATGCCAAGGGCGCGCGCCATTACGGGGCGACGGTCTATCGGGAGACGCCGGTGCTCGAAACGAACCCGCGCGCGGATGGCGGCTGGGACGTGGTGACGCCGGCCGGCACCATCCGCGCCGAGATCGTGGTCAATGCGGCGGGCCTATGGGCGCGCGAGGTGGGGCGCCTGGCCGGCATCGACCTGCCGGTGCAGCCGATGGAGCACCATTATCTCATCACCGAAACCATCCCGGAGGTGCGCGACCACGGCAAGGAGGTCGCCGTCACCGTCGATTACGAAGGCAACGCCTATACCCGGCAGGAGCATGATGGCCTCCTGCTCGGCACCTACGAGACGAACTGCGTGCCCTGGGCCGTCTCCGGAACGCCGCTCGATTTCGGCCATGAGCTGCTGCAGGACGATCTCGCCCGCGTGACCGAGCGGCTGGAGACGGCGTTCGAGCGCATGCCCGCGCTCAGCCGCGCCGGCATCAAGAAAGTCATCAACGGCCCCTTCACCTTCGGCCCCGACGGCAACCCGCTGATCGGCCCGGTGCCGGGCCTGAAGAACTACTGGACCGCGGTCGGCGTCATGGCGGGCTTCTGCCAGGGCGGCGGCGTCGGCCTTTGCATGGCCGAATGGCTCATCGACGGCGAACCCTCGATCGATGTCTGGGGCATGGACATCGCCCGCTTCGGCGAGTTCGCCACCCGCGACTGGGGCCGCATCAAATCGGCCGAGAACTATTCGCGCCGCTTCATCCTGACCTACCCCAACGAGACGCTGCCCGCCGGCCGCAAGCAGAAGACGACGGCGCTCTATGATCGGCTCATCCAGCGCGGCGCGGTCATGGGCACCTCCTTCGGCCTTGAGCATGCGCTGTGGTTCGCGGGCTCGCCGGACAAGGCGACCGAGACGCCGACCTTCCGCCGGTCGAACGCGTTTTCCTATGTGGCGGAGGAAGTGCGCGCAGTGCGCGAGGCGGTCGGCTTCATCGAGATCGCGAACTACGCCAAGCACGAGGTCTCGGGGCCGGGCGCCGAGGCCTTCCTCGACCGGATGCTCGCGAACCGCTTGCCGAAGCTGGGCCGGCTCGCCCTGACCCCCATGCTGACGCGCAAGGGCAAGCTCTATGGCGACCTCACCGTCGCCAGGCTCGGGCACGACCGATTTTTCCTGTTCGGCTCCAGCGCCGCGCAGAACATGCATCGCCGCTGGTTCGAGATGCATCTGCCCGACAGCGGCGTCGCGTACCACAACCGCACGGACGATCTGCACGGCATCGCTATCGCCGGCCCGAAGAGCCGCGAGCTCTTGTCGCGCATCACGTCGCAGGACGTCTCGGCGGCAGGTTTCAAGTTCCGCGACATCCGCCCGATGGTGGTGGGCGAGGTGCCCACCATGGTGGCGCGGGTCTCCTTCTCCGGCGAGCTCGGCTACGAGATCTATTGCGCGCCGCAATACCAGCTGCGGCTGTTCGAAGCCATCGAAGAGGCGGGCGCCGATCTCGGCCTGCGCATCTATGGCGGCCGGACGCTCATGTCGATGCGCCTTGAGAAGAACTGGGGCGTGTGGACGCTCGACTTCCGCCCCGATTTCACGGCCGCCGAATCCGGCCTTGACGCCTTCGTCGCCTTCGACAAGGAGAGCGACTTCGTGGGCAAGCGCGCGGCCCTCGAGGAGCGGGCGGCCGGGCCGAAGAAGAAGCTGGTCACGCTCGTGGTGAACACCAAGGACGTGGACTGCGTCGCGGACGAGCCGATCTTCCACGACGGAAAGTGCGTCGGCTACGTGACCTCAGGCGGCTACGGCCATTGGGTGAAGAAGAGCCTCGCCATGGGCTATGTTCCGACGGCCCTGGCGAAGGACGGAACGCGCCTGCAGGTCGAGCTCTTGGGCGATTTCTACGACGCCACGGTCACGGCCAAACCGCTCTACGACCCGAGCGGCGCGCGCATGCGAAGCTGAGTTTCTCGTCACGCGCGGCGGTCAGGCGGTCGGCTCCCAAATGCCTTGCACCGCCACCGCCTCCTCCGCGCCGGGCCAGGGCGGCATGGTGACGCCGACCGCCTCGAGCGGCTCGTCGCCGTCGTTGCGGAATTGAAAGCTCGCGCCGATCGGGATCGAAACCGATACGCCCGCCCGCACCTGGACGATCTGCTCGGCCTCGCCCATGCGGCGCCACATGCGCCCCTGTCCGGCCGTGAAATACCACAGCTCCTCGACGGTCGTGTGGGCAACCGCCCGCGATACCAGACGCGGCGCGAGCGCGAACTGCGCCATGCTTCCTCTGGCCGTCGCCGCCAAGACGCGAACCTCGGAGCCATCGGGCGCGATCGCGTCCGGGCCGGGCCCGAGCGACTTGGTGTCGAACCGCTCCATCTTGGCCTTGCCTCCGAGCCTAAGTCCTTGCGCCGACGCTCCGTGCGGAGGGGGGCGCACGCCGGGCAAGTCTGGGCGCGCAACCGGCCGCGGTCAAACGCCGGTGCGGCCGTCGGAGCTGAAGGCCGATAGGCATCGTGCCAATGCTTCAGTGCCATGGCGCGCATGATCAGCCGATGCGACACTGTCCGCGGCTTGCCGCTCGGACGGCCGGCCAGTCCGGCCAGAGCCGCGGGAACATAGGGCCGGGCGGCTCGGGCGGCGGACCGGGCCATGGATTTCCATGCTGCGGGGCTCTGGGTTCCGACGGTCCCGAGCCGGTCAAAGGCGCCTGCCAGGAAGTCGCGATCCAGAAGATCCCAGACGCCGCTCCCGTCGTCCGCCAGCTCGGCCGTGACGAACGAGCGGACATCGGGCCTTCGCGCGAAGGTTCTCCGCCAGTCCTCCGTGCTGAGCTCGCCGGCGATGCCGATCTCCCACAGCTCTGGAGAACGCCGCGCCATTGCGCGCTGGTAGAGCAGCTTGTGGGCGCGCAGACGGTCAGGCTCGCGCTCCATCCCGCTCAGGTCGAACGCGCCGTAGAGCCCCAGCACATCGATTCCCCTGGAGGCTGCGGAGCTATTCGGCGGCGACGCTGCGAATCCGTCCCGTCCCGGCGAGGTCCCGAACGATGCGGTTCCAACTCACGATGTTGATCAGGAGCCAGATCGTCCAGGCGTGATTCTCTCCTGCGAAATGCCTGTCGACGAGCTCCTGGACCGCCTTGGGCTCGAAGAAGCCGACCGCGTCGATCTGATCGGATGCCAGCCGCTCGCGCACGAATTGGGCCAAAGGTCCTCTGAACCATTGCGCCAGCGGGAGCGTCTGGCCCAGCTTGGGCGCCGATGCCAGCTCCTGGGGCAGCATGGTGGCGGCGACGGCCCGCAACTCGTCCTTCTTCCCGCCGGCCCGCCGCAACGAATAGAAGTAATTCACAAGATCGATGTCTGTGTAAGGGCAGCGGGCGACCATCCCGTTGGTCCTTGCGAAGCTCTGCGTCCAATGCAGGGCATTCTCGGGCGTGTAGAAGCGCTGCATGACCAGTGGAACGTGGTCGCACTCCGGCCACCGCTCGAACCGCTCGACGGCGGGCGCATAGAGCGCCATGGCGGATTCTCGCCCCCCGCGCATGTGGTTGGGGTCGGCATAGAGTCTGGACCTGCGGGATTCGGAGGTCAGCGGTGAGTGGAACCGCCAAGTCAGGCCGGTCTGCGCCACGCGCGCCGCATAATCCAGGCGACGCGCCGCGTCGGCATTCCAGCCTCGCAACGCTGTGCCGACCAAACCCACAACGGCGGGAACGGGTTTGGGCCACCGCCGCAGGCGGAGCCCGATCTCCTCGACCCGAGAGTAAAAGAAGCTGTCGGCGGCATGACCGCCGAACAGCAGCTTGAACCCGCTCGCGGCGATCTCGCGCATCTGCGAGGTATGGACCGCATAGCTCATCGGCCCGTTATGGTCGACGAGAATGCGGTCCAGCGTCTCGGCGAGATCTCGCGGCCGGACCAGGATCTCCCGGTGACGGACGCCGCAGTACTCGGCGGCGCGCCGGGCGCGGGCGCCCTCGTTGAAGACTCCATCATATTCGTCGTAGCGATATGTGAAGGCCTCGATGGTGGCGCCGCATCGCCGCGTCAGATAGGCCAGCATCAACATGGAATCGACGCCGCCGGACAGCAGCATGGCTGATCGCTCGCCATCGGGCAGACGCCGCCGCACCGCGTTCTCGAGCAGCTTGTCCAGATCCGCCTGCCGGCGCGCGTTCCAACTCTGCTTGGGCCCGATCTTGGGCCACCAGTATCTTTGCAGCTCC
>JAREAF010000293.1 GCA_029240475.1 Rhodospirillales bacterium
TGGTTCGCGCGGATCGGCCTGAAACGTTCGAGGGGTCGGTCAATTTCGTTCCAGAGATAGTCGCCGGTGAGCGCGATATAAACCAATGGCAGCGGTGCGACCTGGGACAAAAGCCCGCCGCCCTACCTCCTCTGCGTTCCGGCCGCAAGCGGTGCGGGGTCGATCGCGTCACGGCCGACGCCGAGCCATCGAGACGGGGCGTCTCCCCCTGTTAATCCCTGTCAGCTTGCCGGATTGCGCGCCATGACGATCCACGCCGCGCCGTCGATCATCACCGACCGCTCGCCGGGGCGGCCCGCGAAGGCGGCACGAACCGCGGCCGAGGCGCGGGCGCGGATGTCGTCGGGCTGATCAGCGAGCGCGCGCGACAGCGGGCCGACCTCGAACGCCATCTCCACCGCGTCGTCGATCGCCGCGTCCCGCGTCCCACCCTCGCCGAACGGGATGGAAGCATCGAAGGGCGCGATAGCGATATCGGTGAAGCCGGCCGCCGTCAGGATGCGCGCCACCCGCCCCCGGTCGCCGAACGAGAATGGGCCAGGCGCTTCGGGATCGGGCGGCGCGGTCGGCGGGACGATGCCCTTGATCGCGCCCATCGGCAGACGCACCCAATCGTTCTCGGCCGCGCCGCGCCAGCAGACGAAAGCGACCCGCCCGCCCGGCTGGAGCGCGCGGCGCATATGGGCGAACGCCCCTGTCGGATCGTCGAAGAACATCACCCCGAAACGCGAGAACAGGATGTCGAACGCGCCCTCGGGCAGCTCGGCGCTGCCGGCGTCGGCCACCCGGAACAGGGCCGCCGTATCCTGTGGCGCAAGCGCGCGCGCTCGGCCGATCAGCGGTTCGGATATGTCCACGCCCAGCACTTGGCCCGCCGCGCCGACGCGGGCGGCCAGAGCCAGACTCGACGCGCCCGCGCCGCAGCCGACGTCCAGCACGCGCTCGCCCGTCGCGGGCGCGGCGGCTTCGATCGCGGCCTGGCCGAACACCGCCAGCATGGCGTCGAGCCGAGCCTGGTTGGCGACCCAGCGCTCCCCGCTTTGGCCATTCCAGTCGGCGACCTGATAGGCATTTTGCTCTGCCATGCCATATCCTTGTTCTGATTCGTTCTTAACCGAGATTCCCCGGATAGGCCCCGTCTCCGGGCGCGACGGTGCTCCTCAGAGGGACGTTCGTCAATCGGGAGGCCCGCCGGAGGCGCGAGCGAGGCCCGCATGAACGACGGAAGGCCACTCCTTGCGTCTTCCCGGGCCCTTCCGGCGGGCTCCCCCGACCTTCGGCGCATGGTTCTCCCCTCGGCTCGGCCGCCGCCATGGTTACTCCTGCGACGCCGCCGCCACCGGCGGTCCTCGCAACCGATCGATGCGGCGCAGGATTTCGGCGAACAGCATCCTCGGCACGGCGACCTCGGCGAGCTGGAACACCACGTAGCGGCCGTGGCGGACGATCCGGGCGCCGATCTTCACGAGCTTCTCGCGCAACGTGGTGAGCGACCAGTGCGCAACCTCACTGGGCAGCGCGAGGCTGCGCAGGAAGTTGGCCAGGTTGTAGGCGAGCGCGAACAGCTGGAGGCGCACCGCGTTATCACGGAAGGCGTGGCAGGATAGCCGTGTCCAGCGCAGCGCCAGCTTGCCTTCCTTGATCCACTGCTCGGCCGTACCCCGACCGTTGTAGAACCTGCTGACCCGCTCCGCCGGCCGCTTCAGGTTCGTGATGACGAACCCGACGCGCGGGTACAGCTCACTCTGGTGCCACTCGACCTTGGCGACGACGCGGCGCGGCTTGGTCCAGCTCTGCGCCTGATAGTGGAAGCTGGCGAAGAACGCCTGCGGTTTCCTGGGCGGCCGGCCAACCGGTCGGGTGAGCAGGTGGCCGATCCGATCCTGCAGCACCGAGTTGGCCGGCAGGCGTACGGCATAGCCGATGCCCTCTTGCTCCAGCAGCTCGTACAGCTCGGGCTTGGCGAACGCCGCGTCGCCACGGAAGTAGAGGTCGAGGCCGCGCTTGCGGTAGCGCGCAATCACCGGCTCGAGCAGCGCCCGCCAACCCTCGGCGCTGTGCACGTTGCCGGGCCGCAGAACGCAGCGCTCGAGGTCGCCGAACTGGTTGAAAATGAACAGTGGGTGGTAACAGGTGCAGCCGAAGTGACCGTTCCAGGCCGAGCCCTCCTGCGCGCCGTGAGTCGGGCTCTGCGAGCTGTCCATGTCGAGAATGATGCCGTCCGGCGGTCGGCGCCGGTGCACCCGGTCAATCCAGGCGCCGGAAAGGTCCGTGAGCGTCGCGAGGTTCGCCTCGGTGGCCAGCCACTCGGTCTCGAACCGGCCCATCTGGCTGGTCGAGGCCGCCGGCCGATCCATCCCCTCCCGACCCACGATGGCGCGCATAGCCGGATCGCGGGCGAGTCGTTCGGCGTCATTCACGTCTTCGTAGCCGGCGAGCCGGCCATAGACGGCCTGCCGCAGCAGGCCGAGCAGCCGGTGGCGGATGTTCCTCCCGCGCCGACCCTCGCCGAGCACCGAGGCGGCCGTCGAGGTCAAGCCAAGGGCATCGTCCAGCTCGCCATAGGCGAGCAGGCCACCGTCGGAGGTGATCCGAGCACCGTGGAATTCCAGCTTGATCCGGCGGTCGAAGGCTACCCGAAGCGGTTGTTTCGCTTCACCCGTCGCGTCCGCCATTCTGGGCTCGCTCCGCCGCCTCTATCGCTCTGAAACATCTACCCGATTCCGCCCACAAGGTCACCAATTTGGCACCCCATCCGGGAAATGCGGGCTCAGAGCTGATCCGGCTCCACTTCCTCGAATACGTGGCGGCGATCGGCCATGGGCCGCTGTTCCCCGGGATCGCGCCGGGCGGACCGGACCGGAAGCGCGCGCACACCCTGGCGAAGCGGTTCCCCGCCTTCCGCCGGGCGCGCGGCGTGACCCGGGAGCGAGCGGCGTTCCACAGCTTCCGCAAGTGCTTCGTCCGCGCCCTCGAGCTGGCCAAGGTCGACCGGGATCGCGCGGCCCTCGTGGTCGGCCATGAGCGCGGGTTCACCTATCGGGAGTACAACCCCAAGGGCTCGACGTGGCTACGCTGAGGGAAGTGGTCGAGCTGGTCCGGTATCCCGGGCTCGAGTTACCGCGGTCGGCGGCCTCTCGAGGAGCATCGCTTTCCTGAAGTAAGATGTAGGTGCCGGCCTTCACACTGCGTAAAATTGCGGGTAGAGTGTGCGGCTCGCATCGGGAGCCGTAAAGGGAGCCAATGTCACGATCTGAGGAACTCAAACGTGCGAAACGCGATAGAGATGATTTTTTCTATGAGTAGAGACAACTGTGTCGAGATTTTCCTAACAAATTCATTGGTGGCTACAAGAAATGGGTTGGGTCAGAATTGGTGTGGCTCGGTGATCCGAACTCCGACGACTTCCATTTGGATTATGACCCACGAGGAGATAAGACCGTTCTGTTGACCGGCACATATGTATGGGGCTTTAAGTTAAGCACCAGAATAGACGTGGGTCAGGACGTAACCTATACCGCGCCCTTTTGTTTTTCTCTAAAGGACCGCAAGATCACCATGTGGATTTTCGGGAGAGAAACCATAGAGGGTCGCGTCGATATGATAGTTGATGACGTCTCCTCGTTTGAACGCGGTTTTGAACTAGTGTTCAACCATCTTCTGCGCTATTTAAACCAGCGCCCCGACAGCCAAGATGGTGCAGCAACCGATATGGGGTTCGATCTGTCGCCGAGGACGGTGCCCTAGAAGCTTCATCCGCGGGCGGGGCTCACCCAGGGCAGGCGTTCGTAGCCATTCGTTAACTTCTTATTCCGATGGTTGAGCCTGAACGCAGGAGGCTCAACCGATGCCCGTCACAGCTCTGCCCCTCGACCCTGGCGCCCAAGCCCGCGCGCTGCTGCACCACCTGCTCGAGGCCGGCGACATCATCGGCCGCGACCACACCGGCCGGACGGTGATCCAGCTCGCGGCCGATGATTGGCTGCTCGATCGCCTACTGACCTTCGATGCCGGCGCCGAGGAACTCGAGGACGGCGGCGACGCCGAGGACGATGGCCCGGCCGTGCTGAGCTTCGATCGGGTGCCGGCCAGGCGGGCGCGACGGTAGCGACTGGCGCATTGAGTGCCCTTATGGTAGGAGCGGCCCGAGGGGGATTGCAATTTTTCTAGTGGGGCTGACATGTTCAAATTTCTGAAGAAGCTCGGGCTCAAAAAGGATTTGGAGCAGGCGCTCGCCGACGGCGTCTTGTCTGACGACGAAGTAAAATATTTGGACGAAAGATCCGCCGAGCTCGGTATAGGCGAAGAATATGCTCACAAACAGATACTCAATCATTACAAAGGAAAAGTAGACATCATTCTGAGAGATATAGTCTCGGATCGAAGAATGACGCCAGAACAGGAGGAATACCTCAGGCAGCTGGCACTGAACTTCAAGATCGACTTAGAGTGCGACCAAAAAATCTTAGAATGTACAGGAATCTGTGGAATTGGGAGCACGCACAGCCCATAAATCCCCAACCCATCGCCGCCAATATAATGTTGAGCAGGGGTGAAAATTGTTATTGCATGACTGCATCTGTTTGGAAGCAAATGAAGACTTTCAAAGAACGGGTGGGTTATTCCGGAACATCAGTGAGTTTTCGTATAATGAAAGGCGTAAGCTATCGTGTTGGATCGGTAACACCACAGTACCACAGCTGGGATGGTCTTGCAGATATCGCATCTGGCGCTCTCTACATTACAAATAAGAAGCTCGTTTTCAATGGCGATCACCGTTCATCAGCAGTAAACTACAGTCGAATTATTGGATATCAGTTGTATACTGACGGGATCGAGATAAAGAAGACGAGCGGTAAGAATGACGTTTTCGAGATGGAAGGCGCCGCTGCCGAATATACGGTGGCGCTGGTCAACCACTTCGCGGCCTGATGCCGGCTATCGCCGCGGGCGGCTGCGGTAGTGGCTGCGGACGTAGGTG
>JAREAF010000020.1 GCA_029240475.1 Rhodospirillales bacterium
TTGTACCGATCGAAAGCGTTGCCGCCGATGTGCGGGCGGCGGTCGATGATCAGGACCTTCTCGTCGCGTTGGCTGGCCAGGCGTTCGGCGATGACGCTGCCGGCGAACCCAGCTCCGACGACCAGCCAGTCATACACGGAGGCCGCTCCCCGCCGGGGCGCCGGCCAGGCCGGATGCGACCGTGCTTGTCTCTTTGTTCATTCGCGCCTCCATCATCAGGCCGTGCATAGCCGACCAGGTCTTGTCCCAAGAGACGCCCGACAGGAACCGATCGACCGCGGCGAGCCAGCCAGCGCGATCGGCTCCGGCCATCCACTCCTCTGCGCGGGCGACCATCTCCCCGGCATCGGCGGCGATGGAGACGAGGCCCGAGGCCCCGTAGGGGCGCACCACATCGGTGATGGCCGTCGAGACCACCGGCAGGCCTGCCGCCAGGAACTCGGGAGTCTTGGTCGGGCTGATGAAGCGCGTAGATTCGTTCAGCGCGAACGGCATGAGCCCGAGCCGCCAGCCGGCCAGATAGTCCGGCAGCTCTTGGTAGCTCTTGCCGCCGAGCCAATGGACGTTTGGACGCTGCGGGAGGGTCGCCGGATCGATCTTCACGACCGGCCCCAGCATCACGAACTGCCAGTCCGGCCGCAGTGCGGCCATGCGAGCGACCAGCTCGAGATCCATGCGCTCGTCGATCACGCCGAAGAAGCCGAGCCGCGGCTGCGGAATCCCAGCCTGATCGGCCGGCTCAGGGCGCGCATGGGTCCGCGCGCGGCGGAAGTGCCCGGCATCGATGCTACTCGGGAAGGCGTGGACGCTCGGATGGCGATGCCGCTTGGCCTCGAACAGGCTCTGGCCTCCGGTGAAGACGAGATCCACCTTCTCGAACAGGCGCCGCTCGAGCTGCATCAGCTGAGGCGGCGCGTCCTTGAAGGCGGACAGCTCGTCCATGCAGTCATAGATTCGGAGGTCAGGCCGCAGGTGGTCGTTGAAGGCCAGCGCCATCGGCGTGTAGTGCCAGAAGATAAGGTTGCGGCCGCTTTCGCCGGCGAGGTGCCTGTCCAGCAGCGCGCGTTGCGCGGCGGCGATCATCTCCGGCGACAGCCGCTCCGGAAGCACGGGCGTTGCGACCGTCACGCCGCCCTTGGCCGCGCTGAGGTCGAGGCGCGGCTTGATCCCGGTCTCGAACACGGGCTCCTCAAAGAACAACAACCCATGCGTTCGCGCAGCGCGCGTCATCAGATGCTGCGGGCGCTGATAGACGAAATTCCATCGCAGATGAGAGAAGCAGATCAACAGGGAGGCGCGGTCGGAGGCGGTCACGGTTGGCGTCTTGGCCGGCGGCATGGCGCTCCTTTTTGCATGCGGCTACACACGAGGGCTCACCTCAGCGAGGGGGCCCGCCTTCGCTCCATTGACACCCGCCTGTTGGAATTCGCCGGGAATTCCGGAGGAGTCCGGTGGCGTCTTGCTGGGTACAACCGACGGAGGGCTTATCGGTTGCAATGCGGCGCGTGCAGCCGAGCGGGGCGAGGAAAATGGCCGAAATCTCTCGGCAACTCGAAGCGGTTCCGCCGCGCCGGACGCGTCCAACGCTGCTTAATGCGCGGCGTTCCGCGCCCGCGTCTTTTCACGCTCGACCGGGCGTTCTGGCCCGCGCGGTCCACAAGAGCTAGTCTTGACCGGTCTTAAGAGAACAAGCCGTCTCTTCAGCTGGCTGTAAATAACCCATAAAAGAAGCCGGACGAATAATCTCTCACAACATTTGCCGCCGCTCCTGCGTTTGTTCTTCGTGGGGTAGTGTGGGAGGCGGCAATGAGCCAGGGAACTGTCCTGACCGGACTCGGAGTCCGGCCATGATCCTCTGTGGACAAGCCGAGGTGATCGCGCGCTGGGTCGAGGCGCGCGTTCCGGGATATCGCAGCTTCGATACGCCGGCGGGATTCGGCGTCCTGCGCGGAGGCAGGCTCGCAGCCGGCGTGGTGTTTCACAATTACGATGCCCGCGCCGGCGACATCGAGGTGGTGATCGCCGCCGAGTCCCCGCGCTGGGCGTCGCGCGAGGTGTTCCATACGGCCTTCGCCTATCCGTTCCTGCAGCTGGGCTGCCGGCGCGTGACCGCTCGGGTGCCGGTCTCGAACACGCGTGCGCGCCGCCTCGTGGAGGGCGCCGGCTTCACGCTCGAAGGGCTGATGCGGTCGGCCGCCGCGGACGGCGGGGACGTGCTGATCTATGGGATGCTGAAGCCGGAGTGTCGCTGGGTCGGCGAGCAGCGCCGGCCGCGCGCGGGCGAACGGCACCCCTACGCCGCCTGAGGCGGAGGGCACGGCCGCTCAGCCAGCACAGGCGCTCTCCGCCCGGTCGGCGCCGAGGGTGTCGAGGGTGTTCGATTCGTGCAGGAAGCCCTCGAACGGCGCGCGTCCGATCACCGCGTTATGCGTGTGCAGCAGGATCGGCTGGCGCAGCTGACGGCTCCAGGGCCGGAAGCTGACCGCCGTCCCTTTGTAGCCGTCGAACTGAAATTCGGGCGAGAGCAGCGCCTCGCGCAGCGCCCTGGGCTCTGCCGAGCGCGACCGGACCGCCGCCTCCACGATCGCCTTCACGGACGCCCAGCCGGCCCAGTCCGCTTCCCGCATGCGCCGCCCCGCCAGCTTTTCGAAGCGCTGGTTGAGCTGGGGGGCGCCATGGCGCTCCCACGTCCAATGCCAGCCATCGGCGATCAGCCCTTCGCTGCCGATCACCGGCCGCGGATCATAGGTCTGGTAGGGGATGTAGCGGGCGAACTCGCCGTCGCTGTCGGCGACGAACACGAGATCGTAATCGGCCTCGCCGGTGAGCAAGGCGACATTGCTCTGCTCGCGGTTGCGCGGATCGTTGCCCGGAACGAATTCGCGCACCTCGACGACCTCGACGCCGAACTTCTTGGCGGAGTTCTGGAACGCCGCGCTCAAAGCCCGATCTTCCGGTAGCGGCCCCTCCAGGACCAGCACGCTGTCCCAGCCGCGCCGCCGCGCGAACTGCGCCAGCGCATCCATGCGCATGTCGATGCTGGGCAGCGTGTGGAAGAGGGCGGGGCGGCATTCCGTGCCCCGCAGGGCGGGATCGTCGTGGCGCGGATTGAAGAGGAGCGCATCCTCTCCGGCGAGGGCATCCGCCACGGCCAGAGTCTCCGCACGCGGCAGATCCAGGATCAGGATCCGCGCCATCGCGAGCAGCGCGCGGGCCGCGGCGACGGCATCCTCATCGGCCGAAAGCGGCCGCTCGACCAGCTCGAACGAGAGCCCGGCGGCCCGCCCGACGATGCGGCTGTCGCGCATCGCCAGCCGCGCCCCGTCGAGGGCCGGGTGGCGGTCCAGCAGCCGCAGTCCCGTATATGCCTGGTGCGGCTGGTACCAGGGATCGTCCGGCCGGAAGAGATAGCCGACGGCGAGCGCCTGCTGCGCTTGCGCTGCGCCGACGAGCAGGGCCGAGACCAGGAACGCCAGCGCGATCGCCGCGGCCAGCCTAGCGGTCATCGATGAGGAATCCATACGGCACCTGCCCGACCGGCACCGAGGTGACGACCTTCAGCCGCTCGGCATCGATGATGGTCACGTCGTCGCTGAGCCCGTTGGCGACATAGAGCGTCTTCTCGTCTGCCGTCAGCGCGAGTCCCCATGGGCGGTTGCCGACCAGGATGTAGTCCTGGATGCCCCGGCCCGGCACATCCACCACCGCGACATGATTGGCGCGCCCGAGGGCGACGAAGGCGCGCTTTCCGTCGCGCGTGATGAGCAGGTCCACCGGCGTCACCTCCTCGCGCCGGAAGCCCTTCGGGCGGAAGGAGACCGAGCCCACGACCGACAGGCTCGCCATGTCGATGACGTCGACCTGGCCGGACAGCTCGGCCGAGACCCACAGCTCCTTCTCGTCGGGGGTGAGCGCGAACCGGCGCGGGCGGGTGGCGACGAGGATGTCCTTGATCACCTCCTGGCGCTCGACATCGATGACATGCACGAGGTTCGCCGCTTCCGATGCGACGAAGACCAGCTTGCCGTCCGGCGTCGCCAGCACGCCTTCGGGTTCCTCGCCGGTCTCGAACTCGCCGATGAGCTCGCCGGTCTCCAGATCGTAGACGCTCGCCGTCGCATCCTCCTCGTTCGACACGTAGAGGTGCCGCCCGTCCGGATGCAGGTCGAAGGTCTCCGGCTCGGCCACGTCGCGAATGCGGCCCACCAGCTTGCGGCTCGCGACCTCGTAGATCGCGATCACGTCGTCATCGGCGCAGCCGACCAGGAAACGCTGCCGATCGGGGGTGAAGATCATGCCGCGCGGCCGCGCGCAGGTCGGGAAGCTCTCCACGACCTGATGCTCGCGATCGAGGACGGTAATGGTGCTGCTCTTCTCGTTGGCCACGAAGACGAGGCCGGTCCCGGCTGCGCCGGCGGGCGCGGTGGAGACCAAGAGCAGCGCAACGATCGCCAGAGTGCCAAGTGCGGCGGTGCTCGCCCAACTGCTGCCGGTACTTCTGATCATGCCGGCCGAACCTTCTCCCGAGTGCCGGACGCCGGCAAGCCGATAGTACAAACAGGCGGGATCGCCTCACCCGTTTGGGATCATGAAAGGGTTGGTCGAAAGTACTATCGAGCAGTATCGTTTCAAAACGGGGCAGAGATTTGAAACAAACGCCCCCTTTCGCATCCGATCCAGGGAGGAACGGAATGAACCGTCGAACTGCTGCATCGGGCGGCGCGGTCGGCCTTTGGGTCACCGCGATCGTCGCCGTCAGTCTGGGAACTGCGCAAGCGCAGGAGGTGAAGCCGGCGACCATCTATGGCGACATGTTCGCGGTCAAGCAGGACATGCTGAACCGCTCCGCAGGCGATGGAAACAATTTCCTGCACACCAACGCGAACTATCACCAGACCCGCTACTACCCGGCGCGGCAGATCAACGTATCTAACGTGCACCAGCTCCGCCCGGCCTGGATCTTCCAGACCGAGGTGGTCGAGACCATGGAGACCACGCCCATCGTGGTGAACGGCGTGATGTACGTCACGACTGCCTTCAACCACGTCTACGCGCTCGATGCCCGCACGGGCGATGAACTGTGGCACTACGTGCATGACGTGCCGCCGATCGAGAACTTCTGCTGCGGCCCGAACAATCGCGGCGTGGCCGTCTATGAGAACACCGTCTATATGGGCACGCTCGATGCGCAGCTCCTCGCGCTCGACGCCAAGACCGGCAAGGTGGTCTGGAAGCAGCAGATCGCCGATCCCGAGCTCGGCTACAGCGAGACGATGGCGCCGACGGCCGTCAACGGGAAGATCCTGATCGGCACCAACGGCGGCGAGTACGGCATCCGCGGCTTCGTGAAAGCCTATGACGCGAAGACCGGCGATCTGCTCTGGACCTTCAACACGGTCCCGGAGAACTCCGTCGGCGTTTGGGCCACGCATGATGCGACCGGGCGCGACATGCATCGCGACATCGAGGCCGAGAAAGCCGCGCTGCAGGCGAACGGCGATCCGTACAAGACCTTGGGCGGCGGCGTCTGGCAGAACCCGGCGGTCGATCTGGAGCTGAACCGGATCTTCTTCGTGGTCGGCAATCCCTCTCCCGACCTCGACGGCTCGCTCAGGCCCGGCGACAATCTCTACACCAATTCGCTGGTCTCGGTGGACCTCAACACCGGCGAGTATGTCTGCCACTTCCAGTACATCGCGCACGATGTGTGGGACCTCGACGCGGTGAGCCCGCCGATCCTCACCGACGTCGCCGGCGCCGACGGGCAGCCCATCCCCGGCCTGCTGCACGGCGGCAAGACCGGCCACGTCTATGTGCACGACCGCCGCGATTGCAGCCTGATCCGCCACTCCGAGGCGATGGTGCCGCAGGAGGACATGTGGACGCTGCCGACGGCGGAAGGCGCGCGCATGCTGCCGGGCGCGAATGGCGGCGTCGAATGGTCGCCGATGGCGATCGATCCGAATCTCCGGCTGGCCTACGCCATCAACCTGCACCAGCCGATGACCTATCACGTCGATTCCACGCCCTATCCCGAGGGCAAGCTCTGGCTCGGCGGCGCCTTCAAGGTGATCCCGACCGAGGAGCAGTGGGGCAATGTGACGGCGGTCGATTACGACACCGGCAAGATCCGCTGGCAGGTCAAGACCGAGCAGCCGATGATCGGCGGCGTGCTGGCCACCGCCGGCGGCCTCGTCTTCACCGGAGAAGGCAACGGGCTGTTCAAGGCCTATGATGCCGAGACCGGCAGCGTGCTGTGGAAGTTCAAGGCGGGCGCGGGCGTGAATGCTCCGCCGGCCTCCTACACCGTCGAAGGCACGCAATACATCGTCGTCGCGGCGGGCGGCAACACGCAGCTCGACTACAAGCGCGGCAACGACATCATCGCCTTCACGTTAGCCGAGTAAGCCCATCCTGGACACGGGCGAGGCCGCCTTGAAGCGGCCTCGCCCGGCCCTTCCTCAATCAGAGCTCAGCATGAAAAGAGCCTTGTTCTCCGCCCTTGCCGCCGGCCTCTTGCTGTGCCTGGCGCAAAGCCCCGCCGCCGCGCAGACCGCCACTCCGAACATCGCCGAGAAGCTGCAGCTCTGCACCGGCTGCCATGGCGAGGGCGGGCTGCCGGTCAATCCGGACATGCCCATCATCTGGGGCCAGAATTATTACTATCTCTATGTCCAGTTGAAGGACTACGCGGCGGGACGGCGCCAGAACGAAGTGATGACGCCGATCGCCGCGGAACTGAGCAAGGAGGAGCAGCAGGCGCTGGCGAAGCACTTCGCAGAACAGCCCTGGCCGAGGACCGGATTTCCTGCGGTCGAGGCGGCCATCAGCCAGCAGGCGCAGCGCGCCATGACGGCCGGCGCCTGCACCGAATGCCACCTCGCCAATCTGCGCGGGCGCAGCGGCATCCCCCGCGTCAGCGGCCAGCAGCCGGCCTATCTGGAAAAGACCATGCTGGAATTGAAGAACAAGGTGCGCCAGAACGCGCCGGCCAAGTCGTCCCTGTTCGCCACCTTTCCGGATGAGGACCTGAAGGCGCTCGCAGCCTATCTCGCCACCCGCTAGGGCGCCGCGAGCACCTGCGCCACGGCCGCGTTCGCGGCGAGGTCGCGCGCCGTCTTGCCCTGCCGGTCGCGGCGCGCAAGCTCGCCTCCGCGCTCCAACAGCAGCGACGCGATCTCAGCATGTCCGCGCGCGGCGGCGATCATCAGTGGGGTGCGGCCGCGATCGTCCGCGATGCTTTGATCGGCGCCGCGGTCGAGCAACAGCTCCACCGTTTCGACGCCATCGGCGATGGGCGCGTCGTTGGCGTGACCGGCGGCCCAGGAGAGGGCGGTGAGCCCGTGCCCATACTGCTCGTTCACCGGCACGCCCGCCTCGAGCAGCCGCTCCACTATGGAAGCGAAGCCGCGCCCGGCGGCATAGAGGATGGGCGACTTTCCGCTGCGGTCGACGGCGTTCGGCGCGGCGCCGCGTTCGAGCAGGCGCTCCAAGGTGCGCTTGTCGCCGTTGAACGCCGCCGCGGCCACCGGCGTGACGCCGTTCTCGTCGGCGACCGTCAGATCCGCTCCGCGCTCGAGCAGGAAGGCCGCCATCTTCTTCCGGTTGGCGCTGATCGCGGCCAGCAGCGGCGTCGCTCCGTCCAGATTGCGGTGATCGATGGCGGCGCCCCGCTCCAGGAGGAGCGTTGCCACCTCCTCCTCGCCGGCGCGTGCGGCGAGGGTGAGGGGCGCGTTTCCGGCCTGGTTGCCGGCGCGGGGGCTTGCACCCGCATCCAGCAGTCGTCCGGCCAGCGCCACGCAGCCGTTCTCCGCCGCGTCCAACAGCAGCACGTTCAGTTCCCGTGAGTTCGGCCGGCTCAAGCTCGCGTATTTCTGCGCGAGCGGCGCGCAGGCGCCGCGCTCTGCGCCGGCCGAGGGCGGCGCGGTCTGGGCCGCAACCGCTCCGGCCAGCCACAGGAGCGCGGCCGCGAGCGCGACGCCTCGGATCATTCCACGGCGCTGGCCAGCGGCTTGCCGGCCTCGCTCACGAGGAACGCGATCACCACGGCGGGCGCGGCTGAGTCGGGGTTGCGGGCACTGTGGGCGGTCCCCATCGGCATGCGGATGGTGTCGCCGGCCTTCAACGTCACGGCCTCTTGCCCCTCGGGCTCGATGATCACGGTCCCCTCGGCGATGAAAAGGAACTCATCGCCGGGATGCGTGTGCTTCGGGGCGGCGGCGCCGGGACCGAGCTCCGCCTTGTAGAGAACCCCCTGGTGGCCTGGCATCGCGGACAAGTCGCCCTGCTGGAGCACCGTCCGCTTCACGGCCTCGCTTTGCGCACCGGCCTGACCGGCGGCGAATGCGAGCAGGGTGGCCAGAACGAGCGGGAGATGTCGTGCCTTCATGATTGTTCCTCCTGCGGAGGAGCGGCGGCGACCGGGCAGCCGCCGCGGCGCTCCCTCCTTGGCCTTGCCTTGGGATCATGCTAACCGGCCATGGCTGGGCAGGCCAGCATCCGATCGGTGCGGAGGGAGCGATGCGGACCTATCACGTCGGACGGCTGATCGATCACGTGCATCTGAGGGTCTCCGACCTGGAGGCGAGCGCCCGCTTCTATCGCGAGGTGCTCGACACGCTCGGGGTGCCTCACCAATCGGGCGAGGGCTGGTTCCAGGCGGACGAGCTGTATCTGAGCGAGGATCGTCCGCCGACCGAGAAACTGCACCTTGCATTCCAGGCGCCGGACCGGGAGACGGTGCAACGGTTCCACGCCGCGGCGCTTTCGGCGGGCGGCACCGACAATGGCGCGCCCGGCGAGCGCGCCTATCATCCCGGATACTATGCCGCCTTCGTGCTGGATCCGGACGGCAACAATGTGGAGGCGGTGCATCACGGGCCCGCGCAGCGCTCGGCCGATAGCGTCAAGATCGTCCGGGAGCAGTGATCATGCTGAGTCTGATCGAAGGCTATCGGAGGTTCCGCGAAACCGCCTACCGCGAGCATCGCGCACTTTACGAGGCGCTGGTGGCGCGAGGGCAGTCCCCGCGCGCGATGGTGATCGGCTGCTCGGACTCGCGCGTGGACCCCGCAATCCTGTTCGGCACCGAGCCCGGCGAGATCTTCGTCGTTCGCAACGTCGCCAACCTGGTGCCGCCCTTTGCGCAAAGCGGCAATTATCACGGCACCAGCGCGGCCCTCGAATTCGCGGTGCGGTCGCTCGAGGTCGAGCATGTGATCGTCCTCGGCCACGCCCGCTGCGGAGGCATCGCCGCCCTCTTGAACAACTTCGCTGGGCTCGGCAGCGATTTCATCCGGCCCTGGATGCAGATCGCCGCACCCGCGCGCGAGAAGGCCGTGGACCAGTCCCGGAAGGCCGGCGCGGACGCTCAACGCTGCTGCGAGCACGAGGCGATCAAGGTCTCGCTGGGCAATCTCCAGAGCTTCCCGTGGATCGCCGAGCGGGTCAGGGCAGGGAAGCTGCAGCTCCACGGCTGGTATTTCGACCTGGAAACCGGGGAGCTGCTCCAGCTCAGGGATGAGCATTTTCAACCGGTCTGAGGAATTGAAAGTGACCTAAGCGCCGTTGTATTATTCCGCTCTCCCGGAACAATCAGGCACGTCCGGGCAGGCGGAAATATCCCGGCAGCGCCAGGTCATGAAGAAGGCTCTCTTTACGCTCGTCCTCGTGCTGCTGGTCCTCTCGCCGCTGGCGGCGGGCGAGCTCGCGGCGCGCTGGATCGGCCTTGGCGAGCCGATCGTCTATTCCACCAACGCGGCCTATCGCTATGCGCCCGTTCCCAACCAGCAGGTCGTCCGCCGCCGAGGCGCTTCAGTGACGGTCGGCCCCGAGGGGCTGCGCGGGCTCGAGCCCTGGAGCGGGCCGGCCGACCATCGCATCCTGTTCGTCGGCGACAGCGTCACCTGGGGCGGGACCAATACGGACGACGACAAGACCTTCGCTCATCTCACCTGCACTCAACTGGAGGCGCGGCTCTCCAGGAATTTCGTCTGCGGGAATGCCGGGGTGAACGGCTACGGCACCGACAACATGATTGCGCGGCTGCGCTACGACCCCGAGCTGCAGCGCGCGGACACGGTCGTCGTGACCTTGATCTCCGTCGATCCGATCCGCGGGACCAGCGACCTGCGCGCCGCGCACTTCTTTTCGCGCCATCCGACCGGGCCCCTGCGCGGAGTTTGGGAGGTCGCCGCCTTCGGCGCCTTCCAGCTCGCAGGCCGCCTGCGCTGGAAGGGCGACGCGTATGACAGCACGCTCGACGTGCCGGTCGCCAAGGAGGCGCTGCAGCGGCTCTATGCCGAGCTGCGCCGGCTCGAGCAAGCCGGCAAGTCCGTGCTGATCGTGTTCTCCCCGCACAAGGACGAATTCTTCGGCGACGCCGATGAGCTGGATGCGCAGGTGCGCGCGGATCTGGCCGGCAGCGGATTCGGCCTGCTCGACCTCACCGAGCCCATGCGGGCCGAGGTCGAGCGCGGGGTCTATTACGACAATGTGCATCTGAATGAGCTCGGCCACGCGCTCTATGGCGCCTGGATCGCCGATGCGCTGTCGCCCTTGCTGATCGCGGGCAAGGCTTCGGCCGCGCCGGCCGTCCAATGACCGGGAGACCACCGGAACTCGCATGATCGGATTGCTCCGGGAGCTGTGGCTCTTCATGCGCGCGCGCCGGAAATATGTGCTGGCGCCGCTCCTGCTCATCCTTCTGCTGGTGGGCGGGCTGCTGGTCTTGGCCCAAGGCGCCGCAGCGCCCTTCATCTACGCGCTGTTCTGACCGGTTGGAAGAGCCCCGCCGGATCGCCGGCACGACAGCGGGAACTTGAAATCATGCGACTGTACTTTGCCCGGAGCCTGCTCGCTCGGACGCTGGCCGAACCTCAAGGCCTATTTTGACCGGATCGCCGCCCGTCCGAAGGTCCAGGAGGCAATGAAGGCGGAGGGCCTGACGGCCTGAATCGCCCGGCTCCGGGCCGCATTGAAAGCGGCCCCGAGGAAACCCCGTCGCCCGCCTCGTGTCTCTATCCCAAGATCCGAACGAGACGAGGAGGGCGCCATGGCGACCAAAGCCAAGGCCGAAAGCAGCAAGAGCAAGACCACCAAGGACCACGACACGATCCGCCAGTGGGCGGAGGAGCGCGGCGGCAAGCCCACCATGGTCGAGGGCACGCAGATCTTGCGCTTCAATTTCGACGAGCCCGGCGGGGACGACGACGACAAGCTGAAGGAAGTGTCCTGGGAGGAGTTCTTCGAGGTGTTCGACGACTCCGACTTGAGCTTCCTCTATACCGACGAGACCCAAGGCGGGAAGACCAGCCGCTTCTTCAAATTCATTCGGAAGTAACGGCGCGAGAAGCCGAGCTGCGGGTCAACCGCCGCAGCTTGCCTGCGCCAGATCGGCCGCGACGCCGCTCGCCACAAGGAAGCGCGTCAGCTCCTCGGCCGCGATCGCGTAGCTCACTTGTCCGACCTGCCGCGGATCGATCGCGGCGTAGGTGTTGATCCCGACCACCCGGCCGCAGCCATCCACCAAGGGCCCGCCGCTATTGCCCTGCAGGATGCGCCCGGAATGGGCGATCACCTTCAGCCCCAGCGGCGAGGGCTGGACCGCCTGCACCTCCCCGCGATTGAGCACCAGCTCCGGGGCGGCGGTGATGTCGCCGCCGAGCAACGCCCGGAATCCGGCATCGTGGATGATGGTGAGGCCCGGATACCCCGCCGCGATCACCGGCATCAGCTGCTCGATCTCTGCGGAAAACGACAGCGTTGTCCGCGCCGGCCCGCCTTCGACCCGAACCACAGCAAAATCCGCCGATCCCGTCCTGCCGGATGGGGAGGTGGCGAGAACCTGCCCCCGATGGACCCGGCCGAGGCTCTTGCTGGTGACATAGACCAGGCCGCCCGTCCCCTCGACGGCATGGCGGTTCGTGACGAGCAGGTCCGGCGCGATGAAGAACCCGCTCGCGGTGCCCTCCTCGGTCAGGACCAGGGCCGTCGCGTCGTGGAGGGGGGCGACGAGGTCCCGGTTCGCGAGCGTGCCGTCCGCCGGCTTGGCCGGCTCGTGACCCGGCGCCGCAGCCGTTCCGTCGGCTGCGGCCACTGCCGATGGGGAGGCGCCCTCGTCGGCGGGCCGGATCGTGGAACATGCGGCAAGGGGTGCGGCTTCGAGCGCCGCGATCTGGCGCTCGAGCTCGCCGTTGCGCGTCAGCCTCTCGGCCAACGCCGGAGGGGCGGCCCGGCTAGGCTCGCGCCACTCCCGCCAGAGCAGGAGCAGGAGCAAAGCCACGATCGCGGCGGTCACGGCCGCGAACGCGGCCAGCCAGAGCGGCGTCCAGCCCTCGCGCCAGTTTGGACCTTTCACTTCGGCCTGAGCCGTCATCGGATCCTGCCCATCGCGCGCCGATTGTACTTTCATTTGGGCCGCAAGTAATCTGATGACTTGATAGAAGTCTCTTTGTTGCTCGGCCTTTTCGTGAGCGAGACGCGGCTCGTCAAGACCACCGCTTTGGGAGGCCTCAGGCCCTTGGGCCTGCAGGGCCAGCCCGCCATCGATTCCCACCGGCAGATCGCGGCCGTGCTGGAGAGCCGGCTCGGCCCGGATCACGCCGCGCTGCTGGCTCGGCCCCAACGCCGGTCGGACGGCGGCATCGACTGGTTCACCGAGGCGCCCGGCCGGGTGTGCCGGCTGGACGGGCTCGATCCAGCCGACCGCGCGCGGGTCGAGGCGGACCTGGCGCGGAAGCTCGCGGAGATTGGCGCGCTTGCACGCGAGCTGCGCGCCGGGAACTCGGACAGCGCGCGGCATCTCGGCGCTCTGCTCGAGGAAGCGGTCCGCACCGCAGGGCCGGACTCGATCCTGGCGGTCGGCGGACGCCCTTTGCTGATTCTCTGGGGCTTTGCGCCCGAGCGCGAGGTCCCCGGCCTCGCCCCGCCGACGATTCCGCCCGTTACCCCGCTCGTCGAGCGGCCGGTCATCGCGCCTGCGCCCGACCGCTCCGCCCCTGTGCTCGCGACGGTCCCGGCTGCCCCCTGGAGCTTGCGGGACTGGTGGCGCTGGCTGCTGCTGTTCCTCCTGCTCTTGATCGCCCTGCTGCTCGCGCTACGGGCCTGCGCGCCGCTGCCGCCCGCGGCGGCCGACGCGACGCAGACCGATGCCGGAGAGCTTGCGCGCGCCGAAGCGCACGGCCGCGAGCTGGAGCAGCGGCTGGCCCAATTGCAGCGCGAGCGCGACCGCGAGGCCGCCGCATGCGCCGTGCCGGCGGAGCGGACCATCGGTGGCGCACAGCCCCTCTCTCCGCCGCCCGCAGCGGCGGCGGAAGGGAACGCGCCTGTTACGCCGCCGGTGGAGATCGCCGAAGCGCCTGCCGCGCCTGATCCCGCGCCTGGGCGCCCGCAAGCGCCGGTCTTGCCCGAACTGCCGGAAATCGCCGAGGCGCCGAGCCCCGCTGAACCGCCATCGCCGGGAGCCGCTCGCCCGCCGACGGGCTGCGCGCCTGCGCGGCTTCCTGCGGAAGCGCCGGAAGTGGCGCTGGTGGTGGACGCCTCCGAAGCATGGAGGAGACGATCGGCGGCACGAGCAGCCGGCTCGATGCCGCCAAGCGTGCCATATCCGATCTGCTCGACGGGCTGCCGAACGACGTCGATGTCGGCCTCGTGGAGTTTCGCGATTGCGAGCGCATCCGCCGGGATCGGTTCTACTCGCACTCCGAGCGGGGGCAGCTCAAGGCGCAGATCCGGTCCCTCGAGCCTGGACGCGGCACGCCGCTGGCGCGCTCGGTCGAGCGGGCGGGCGCAATCCTCTCCGCGCAGGTGCCCGCGGTCATGATCGTCGTCACCGACGGCGAGGATAGCTGCGGGGGCGATCCGTGCGCCGCCGCGCAGGAGATCAAGCGCAAGCGCCCGAACCTGGTCA
Organism: Rhodospirillales bacterium; assembly: GCA_029240475.1. Classification (GTDB taxonomy): domain Bacteria; phylum Pseudomonadota; class Alphaproteobacteria; order JAREAF01; family JAREAF01; genus JAREAF01. The sequence continues at coordinate 13,910 of JAREAF010000020.1, forward strand.
TCAACGTCATCGACATCGGCTCGGGCGGCTCCAGCCCGGCGGCATGCCTGGCGGAGATCACCGGGGGAAAGGTTTACAAGCCCGGCTCCGCGGTCGAGTTCGACCGCATGGTGGGCGAGGCCGGTGGGCAGCCGGACGCGCGGGAATGCTCGTGACGCGCGCAGGGCCTCTGCTCTCGCAAGTGAGGCTGGATCAGCTGCGCCCGTTGGGAAGGCTCGGCGAGCCGACCTATCTGGCCTATGGGCGCGTCGCCGCCGCGCTGGAGGGGATGGGGGCCGCCGATTGCGCCCGCTACTTTGCCCGGCCGGAGCCCGACGCCCGCGGCGAGACCCTGTCTTGGCACGCGATGCCCGACGGCGGCCCGGTGCGCTCCTGGGTCAGCCTGTCCGCCGAGGAGCAGCGGGCGGCCGCGCCGCGGCTCCTCGCCATCACGCAACGGCTCTCGGAGATCTGCGCGAGGCGCGAGGCGGCCGATCCGAACGATGGCCTGGCGCGTCTCCTGCGCAACGCCGCCGTGTCGCCCGGGATGGAGCATCTCTACCTGGTGGGCGACCATCCGGTGCTGGCGGGCTGGGGCTTCGAGGCATCGGGCTCGCGCTTCGATACGCTCCGCTTCGCCACGCCGCCCGCGATCGAGCCGGAGCGGATGCCCGTCGTTCCGGCGGCGCGGAGCTGGGAGTGGCCCGCCGGATGGTGGTGGCTGCCCCTCGCGCTGCTGCTCCTGCTGGCGCTCGGCTGGATGCTGCTGGCCTGGTGGCCGGACCGAGCGGCGCCGACCGTTGTCGCGGAGCGCGTGCCGCAGCGGGAAGCGGCCGCCACGGTGTCGGGCCCGCCGGCCCCGGCACGCGAGACGGAGCGGCCGATCGTTCATTCCGGTGCCGACCCGGCAACGCCGGCGCAGCCCTCGGCCCGATCGGGAGAGGTCCTTTCCATTCCGGAGCGCGGC
>JAREAF010000294.1 GCA_029240475.1 Rhodospirillales bacterium
CCGCGGCGGCGGAGCGGCGCACGGCGCTCGAGGCGGAAGAGAGCGCCCTCAATGCGCGGATTGTGGAGGCGAGGACGGAGGCCGATCGGCTCACGGCGGGGCTCGAGGCCGGCCGCAGCGAGCTGGCTTCTCTGGAGCAGCGGCTGACCGTGTTGCGTGGCGAGATCGAGGCCGCCACGGGCGAGCGCGATGCGCTTCGGGCGGAGCTTGCGGCGGGGCGCCAGGAAGCCGAGCGGCTCACCTCGCGCCAGGCCGAGCTCGCGCGGGCCATCGCCGAGGACGAGGCCCGGCGCGATGCGCTCCGCGCGGAGGTGGAGGCGGCCGAGGCTGAGGCGGCGGCTGCCGTTCCGCCTCAACCCGAGCCGCTGCCTTCGGCAGGGCCCGCGCGACCGTCGGATGCGGTGGCGGCGGCGGTGCGGGCGGCGCCCGGGCTGGAAGGCGCGGACGAAGCCACGCGCGCCCGGCTCGTCGCGGAGCTGGAGAACGGGGCGTGCGTAGTTCCGGCGCTTCAGGCGGCGCTGGGAGAAGTGAACCGGCAGACGGCCGCGGCCCTGATCCGCGCGCTCGGGACCTGCTGAGACTGCATCTCAAGCTTCGAGGAGGAATCGGTGATGATGAGGGCCCTGCTCTTCGCCCTGTTGATCGCGGCTCTTCTGCCGGCCCGCTCGGCGCCGGCGCAGGATTACGAGACCAGCATCGTGACCGGCGGGGCGTCTGGCACCTACATCCAGATCGGCCGCGACATCGCCAAGATCGGATCGGAGTGCGGGCGGAACCTGAAGGTGCAGGAGAGCGCCGGCTCGCTCGAAAACATCCTCGCGGTGCGCGACCGGCCTCTGACCCAGCTCGGCATCGCGCAGAGCGACGTCCTGGAATATGTGCGCACGTTCCAGGCGGACGACCCGGTGCTCGCCCGCGCCGCCAAGGGCGTGCGCATCATGTTCCCGCTCTATGACGAGGAGATCCATGTGCTGGCCAAACGCGACATCGCCGATCTGGCGGGGCTTGCGGGCAAGCGCGTCTCGACCGGCGTGGAAGGCAGCGGCAACAGCCTCACCGCATCCTTGCTGCTCGACCTTGCCAAGGTCGAGCCGGCCGAGCGTGTGAAGCTCTCGCCCAAGGATTCCCTCGCGGCCCTGCTGGCCGGCGAGATCGATGCCTTCTTCTATGTGGTCGGAGCTCCGGCGGCGCTGTTCGCCGAGGCGGAGATCGATGCGCAGAAATTCCACCTGCTGCCGCTGAAGGATCCCGTGCTGCAGGCCCTCTACACGCCCACCCGGCTTGCGGCGCAGACCTACCAGTTCCAGCAGGAGCCGGTCGAGGTGGTGGCAGTCAAGGCGGTGCTGGTGACCTTCAACTTCGTGCCCAGCCGCAATCCGTACCAGGCCTCGGCCTGCCGGACGGTGGCGGAGTTCAGTCACCTGATCTTGAGCCGGCTGGACGCGCTGAAGGAGAGCGGCCACCCGAAATGGAAGGAGGTGGACCTCACCGCGCTTCCTCCGGGCTGGACGGTCTCGGACTGTGTGCTGGAAGGTTTGGCGCCCGGCTTCTCCTTCGCCTGCCGGCAACCGGACGGTTCGGTGGTCGAGGAAGGCGCGCTGCCGGCCGACGCTCCGCAGGCCAATCAGATCTTCGTGCAGCGCGTCTGCGCCCGCATCGGCTGCTGACGGGCCAGAGGCTCGGACTCGATCCGTCGGCCGCCAAGACCGCTCGAGCCTGAGGCTTGAGCGGTCTTTGCCCCGCTTTCTTTGCAATCTAGGGCGTGCAACCGGCGGCGGCTGGCAATGTTGGCGGCAGAATGCTCGCCTGGAAGGACCCAGCGGAGGCACGGGTCATGCATGTTCCCGACATTCCGCCCTGGCTTGGCACGGGCCTGCTGCTCGCGGCTGTCGCCGCCGGGCTGACCGCGCATCTCCTGCTCTCGCTGCTGTTGGGCCGGATCGTCAGCCGGGAGCGCACGCCGGTCTTCCGCGCCGCGCTCGAAGCGGCCAAGAACCCGTCGCGCTACGCGGTCATTCCCTTGTCCATGCTGGCCGTGCTGCCGCTCGAAGGCCTCGCGCCGGCCCCGGAGGCGGCGGCCACGCGCGTCCTCGGCGTCATCCTCGTCGCGGCCCTCGCCTGGACCTTCATTCGCGTGATCGGCGCGTCCTTCGACGCCTATCTGGACCGCGTGAAACATGGCACGGAAGGTGATGTCGATATCCGCCGCCTGCGCACGCAGCTCATCGTGTTCCGTCGTTTCTCGATGCTCGGCGTCGCGCTGCTCGCGGCCGGGCTCATGCTGACGGCGATACCGGTCGTGCGCACGGTCGGGCTCAGCCTGTTCGCCTCGGCGGGCGTCGCCGGCATCGTCGCCGGCATCGCCGCGCGGCCGATCCTGGCCAATCTCTTCGCGGGACTGCAGATCGCCATCGCCCAGCCGATCCGCATCGGCGACGCGGTGCTGGTCGAGGGCGAATGGGGCCATATCGAGGACATCACCGCCAATTACGTGGTGGTGGAGATCTGGGACCAGCGCCGGCTGGTCGTGCCGCTCTCCTATTTCCTGGAGCGACCGTTCCAGAACTGGACCATGCAGTCCCCGCAGATCGTGCAGCCGGTGCATTTCTACCTGGACTTCACAGTGCCCATCGACGAGCTGCGGGCCGAGGTCTATCGGATCCTCTCCGCCTCGCCGTTGTGGGACCGCCGGCAGTGGAACCTGCAGGTCACCGACATGCGCGAGGACAAGCTCGAGCTGCGCGCGCTGGTGAGCGCGGCCAATGGCGGCGCCGCCTGGGACCTGCGCTGCCATCTGCGCGAGGAGGTCGTAAAATTCCTGGCCGCGCGCTACCCGGCGGCGCTGCCGCGCGTGCGCATCGAACTTGCGCCCGGCGGGCAGGAGGCGTTCGACAAGGACGCCAATCTCGCCCGGCTGAAGAAGATGGGCTGAAGGAGCCGAACTCATGGCCAGCATCGAAGACCGCCTGGAGAATGCGCCCGTTCTGATTCTCGACGGCGCGATGGGCACCGAGCTGCAGCGCCGCGGCGTGCCCATGCACCGCGTCGCCTGGAGCGCGGCCGCCCTGGAGACGCATCCGCAGATGGTTCGTCAAGTGCATGAGGACTACATCGCCGCCGGCGCCGAGGTGATCACCGCGAACAGCTTCGGCACCTCCCGCCACGTGCTGGAGCCGGCCGGGATGGGCGATCAGGTGGCCGATCTCAATCGTCGCGCCGTTGCGCTTGCGCGCGAGGCGCGCGACCGCGCTGCGGCCGACCGCCAGGTCTGGGTGGCCGGCTCGATCTCGAGCTTCATCGCCGAAGCCGACTTGAAGAACCGCCCGACGCTGGAGGGCGCGCGCCGCAGCTACTCCGAGCAGGCCGAGCTGCTGGCCGAGGCGGGGGCCGAGCTGCTCCTGCTGGAGATGATGCGCGATGTCGATTACAGCCGGCTGGCGGTCGAGTGCGCCCTCGCGACGGGCCTGCCGGTGTGGATCGGCTTCACCTGCCGCCGCACGCAGGAGGGCGAGATCCTGTTGCGCGGCCGCGACGTCGAGATACCGCTCGCCGAAGCGGTGGCGCCCGTCAGCGAGCCCGGCGGGGCGCTCCTCGCGATCATGCATAGCGAGCTCGAAGCGGTCGCGCCCGCCCTCGACATCTTGGCGCAGCAATGGTCGGGGCCGGTCGGCGCTTATCCCCACAGCGGCGATTTCGTCATGCCGAATTGGCTGTTCGAAGAGATTGTCGCTCCCGACAGCTTCGCCGAGACCGCGGCGGGCTGGGCCGGCCGCGTGCAGATGCTCGGGGGTTGCTGCGGCATCGGCCCGGACCACATTCGCGCGCTGGCCGGCAAGCTCGGCAGAAGCGCGGCTTAGCTGCCGCCGAGCCGCCGTCGAAGCGGTATCAGAATCGGATTCCCAACCCGACCGTCGCCGAGACGATGCCCTCGTCCCAACTGCGGTCGAACGGCATGTCATAGGCGAGCTTGGCGTTGACCGGGCCGAGCGCGATGCCGATCTCCGGCCCGGCGAAGTAATCGTCCTCGATGCCGGAGCCGTAGATATAGCCGATATTCGCCCCGACATAGGGGATGACGGCGAGGTTCCCCAGCGTGAAATTCACGCCCGCCGCCGTACGGCCGCCGAACCCGTCGTCGTCCGTTCCAAAATTGTAGAAGGCGGCCTGCTCCGCGCCCACGCTTAGCCAATCGGTCAGCAGGTAATCGAAGCTGAGATTAAGGCCGGCGAGATGGCTCCTGCCGTCGTCATCCCCATCGTCATCGCCTTCGTCGCGCATGTTGAATCCATAATAAGCGCCGAGGGTGAAGATGCCGCGGTCGACATCGGGCTCGCGTTCCTCGGGCGCCGCCGCGACGACCGGCGGGGCCGGCGCGGGCGTGGGTTCTGCAACAGGAGCGGGAGCAGGGGCCGGGGCGGGAGCCGGCTCCTCGATGGCGATCTCGACGCGGCGGTTGTTCGCCTCGACCACCTCATCGCCGGTTTCCACAGCAAGCGCAGTTTCGCCCGCCGCATCGGTCGTGATTGCGTCGGCCGGCACGCCCTGCAGTGCCAGCTCCTCGGCCACCGACCGGGCGCGGCGCTCGGACAGGGTGCGATTGAGGTCGGCGCTGCCCGAGGTATCGGTGTGGCCGCGCACCACCACGCGCGTGGCGCCGGTGCGGCGGAACTCTTCGGCGGCACTGGCGATGACGGTCAGGTCCTCGGAGTCGAGCCTCGTTTGGCCCAGATCGAAATAGACGACGAACTCTCCCGGGCCGGCCTGCGCCTGCAAGGTTCCTTGGGATGTCTGGGCGATTGCGCTCGAACTGGCGATCACGCAAGCCGTCGCAAGAAAAATGGCGGTCCGATGCATCCCTGCTCTCCCGAGTTGGTTTTGGGCCTAACGCTCTAGAGCGCTCGGGGCTGCTATCGCTCGGAAGGTTGGCCCAAATTTCGACGACCCTCCCCACTCCC
>JAREAF010000295.1 GCA_029240475.1 Rhodospirillales bacterium
GGCTGGACGGCGAGGAGCGCAAAATCGTCTGGGCGCGCTCGATGGGGCTGTCCTGGCGGCGCATCGAGGATCTCGACGGTCGCTCCATCCGCACATTGCAGAATGTGTTCGCGGCGGCGCTGCGTCGCATCCTGGCGCGCCGCTCCGCTTCCTGACGTCCTCCTCCCATCCGCAATTTCGATCGCGAGCTGGCCGGGCGCGCGCGCCATGCGCGCCCTTGTGCCGCGCCCGCGCGCGCATGTTGTGCGAGCCCATTTCGACGTAATGTAAAACCCGCCCAGGGCGGTTGTTTTTCTGTTTCAGATTGCGCGAAAATCGGGTAGGACTGGTGTCACGCTGGCGCGAGGCGCATGCGGCGCCGTTCAAGGCTCCGCGCTGCCCACGACCCGCGAAATCCGCGCAATCTGCGAACGCTCCACGATCAGCTCCTGCTCCGGGCGGAACTGGCGCAGCACGACGCGCCGGTCGTCCTGGCGGACGAACTGCTTGATCATGCCGCGGCCGTCGGTGAGCTCGACGACGACGAAGCAGCCCGAGGTCAGCGGCCGGTTCGGATTGACATGTACGATTTCGCCGCGCAGGTAGCGCGGCTCCATGCTGTCGCCGTAGACATATACGGCAAATCCGTTTGACACCCCGGCCAGGCTGGGCGGCCGCAGCGCGAAGTCCTTCGGCACGCCGTCATTGAAAAAATAGCCGCTGCCCCCGCCCATGGCTGCGCCGAGAATCGGCAGGTCCTTCCGCGCGGCGCGCAGCTCGAGCGGCAGCCGGTCGAGCTTGCCCGGGGGCTCGGCGCGCCTGGGCGCCACCCCGGCGAGCGCCAGGACCTCCTGCGCGGCCACGCCGTTTTGGGCGAACAAAGGCGCAAGCCGCTCGGCGAGCTCCACCGGCAGGTAAGCCCGCTTGAAACGGTCTTCGTAATGCTGGTAGCGGCTCGGATGGGCGAAGCCGAGATGGCGCGCCACCGACGCCATGGACAGCCCGGCTTCGGTGCGCAGCTCCTTGAGCCGGCGCGCCGCCGCCGAAACGCCGCTACCCGACCTGCCTGAATCGCTCATGTCGTAAGCATACACATTTTGCGTTGACCGACGCTAGAGTGCAGACTAGATCAAAACGTGAACAGATGGGAACCTGATCAATGAACCAGGGAGCGTCAATGAGCGCCGGGCCGGCCGCGCCCGAGCCGCCGGTCCCGCCGGGCGCGGATCCCCTCCGGATCGCCGAGGCCTACCGCGGCGGCCTCGGCGTGGAGGCCATCGCCCGCCGGACGGGGGTGCCCGTGCGCGAGGTCTATTGGCTGCTCGGCCGGCAGAACGTCGCGATCCGCCCGGCCCGCGTCGCGCGCGGGCCGAAGCCGGACACGCTCGAGCTGCTGCGCCGGATCCGGCAGATGCGCGCGGACGGGATGACCTACAAGCAGATCGCCCGCACCTGCGGCATCGCTCCCGGCACCGTGGGGGTGATGCTGTCCACCTTCCGCGAAGTCGAGCTCTGAACGGCCGCGGCGGCGGGCTAGCTCCGCCCCGAACATTGGAGAAATGGGATGCAAGAGGAAGAGGCGCGCCAGATCGCGCGCGAGGCGGCGGGGCTCGCCGTCCAGGAAGTGTTCTATCGGCTGGGCTTGTTCGTCGACGAGCCGGAGGAGCTGCGCGAATACCGCAAGGACTTCGCCTTCATTCGCGCGCAGCGGCGGACCTCGGAGACCATTGCCCAGCATGTGCGCCGCGTCGCGATCGGGCTTGGCGTCACGGGACTCATCTACGTCATCTGGCAGGGCCTCATGCTCGCCCTCGGCCGCGGGCCGGAATGAGAGGCGCCATGCATGTTCGATTCGATGATCTGTCGGTGATGGCGCGGACGGTGTTCGGCGAGGCGCGCGGCGAGCCGCATGAGGGGCGCCTTGCCGTCGCCCATGTGATCCTCAACCGCGTGCGCGTCGGAGGGTGGTGGGGCGCGAGCATCAGCGAGGCCTGCCTGAAGCGGTGGCAGTTCTCCTGCTGGAACCCGGGCGACCCCAACCGGCCGCGCCTGTTCCAGATCGAGCTCGACGACCGCGACCTGCTCGGCTGCACGCGCGCCTGCGTCGAGGCGCTGTCGGGCGCGCCCGATCCCACCGGCGGCGCGACCCACTACCACGCCACGAATATGCCCGCGCCGCCGCGCTGGGTGCGCGGGCGCGCACCGGACGTGGTGATCGGCCGGCACGCATTCTTTCGCAACATCGGATGAAGGAGGACCCATGTCCGAGATGAAGACCCTGTTCGCGTCCAAGACCTTCTGGGGCGCATTCGTCGCCGTGCTCGCCGGCGCGCTGTCGCTGTTCGGCTATCAGCTTGCCGCGACCGATCAAGCGGAGCTGGTCAACGCGATCAGCGGCATCGCCGCGGCCGCAGGCGGCCTCCTGGCCATCTATGGCCGGATCGTCGCCAGCAAGAAGATCGGCAGCGGCAGATGACCGGCGCGCTGATCGCGTCCGGCGCTCTCGCAGGGCTGATGCTGCTGGTCGTGGCGCTTGCGACACGCCGCGGCCGCGCGCAGGCGCAGTTGCTCATGGCTGAGGAGGCACTCGATGTCCGCGACCGCCAGCTGGAGGCGGCGAACCGCCGCGCTCGCGATGGCGACGAGCTTGCTCGCCGCCTGCGCTCCGGCCAGTTCTAGCTGCCCTCCCGCCGTATCCTACGACCGGGAGACGCTGGCCCAGGTCGCGGACGAGCTGGACCGGCTCGGGCCCAATTCCGCCACGGCGCGGCTGCTGGCCGATTACGGCGTGCTGCGGGCGCAGGTGCGCGCCTGCCGATAGACTGTGGAGCGATCCGAGGAGGCGCGGCGGGCGTTTGCCTGCCGCGCCCCTTTTTTTCGCCGGAGCATTACGGCGTAACGGATGATCGTCTATGGCGAGGCCGAGCGTGAAGCCGAGCCGCGCGCGTTGCTGCGCGCGATCGCGGCCGCGCTGGCCGAGATGGCTGGCCAAGCCAGTCCATCGCACGATGCGTTGCGGCGCGAGCTGATCGCGCTCGGCGAGACGGAAGCCGCGCTTGGCGATGCGCTCTGTCCGGAGATCGAGCGGATCATTCCCCCGCTCGAAGGCTTGCGCCGCGCGGCCATCGCGCTCGGCAAGGCGGTGTGGCTCTCCTGGCAGGGCGGCGCGAGCAAAGCGACGTCCGCTTGCGCCGCGGTGGCCGCCTCCGACCTCGCGCGCCTGGCGGAGGAGTCCTGGCCCGCGCGGGTTCGGCTGCGCCCGCCCGAAGGCTATGCGCATTACGCGCTCTATCCCGAATCCTACGGCGAGGCGGCGGCGCGGATCGCCTCGGATCGCAATCCAGCCTCGGCGCTGGTGATCGGCATCCGCAGCATCGGCACCAGCCTTTCCGCGCTGGTCGCAGCGGTGCTGGAGGAGCGTCGCATTCCGGTCCGCAGCTGGTGCGTCCGTCCTCGCGGCCACCCGTTCTCGCGCTCCCTCGCGCTCGGAGCCGATGTGAGGCAAGCGTGGGAGGCGGCCGCCCGCCAAGGATCGATCGCGCTCGTCGTCGACGAGGGGCCGGGGCTCAGCGGCTCATCCTTCCTGGGCACGGCGGCGGCGCTGGAGCAAGCCGGATTTCCCGAAGAGCGTGTGATTCTGATGCCGAGCTGGGATGCGCCCGCGCCCGCGATGGCGCCCCAAGCCGCGGCGCGGCGGTGGGAGAGGGCGATCAAATGCCCGGCGGAAGCTGGCCAGCCCTGGTGGCGGCAAGGGCTGCCGCGCGGAGACATCGAGGACCTCTCCGCCGGCGGCTGGCGGAAGCTGCTGATGGCCGATACTCGCGATTGGCCGGCCGTGCAGCCCCAACACGAGCGCCGGAAGTATCTTGTCTCGCGAGAGGACGGGTCGAGGCGCCTGTGGAAGTTCGCGGGCCTGGGATCCTATGGAAGCGCACGCCATGAACGGGCGCTGGCGCTGGCCGGAGCCGGTTTCAGCCCGGCCGCCCACGCGCTGCAGGACGGATTCCTCGTGCAGGATTTCGTTCCCGGACGACCGCTGCGGGCCCGCGACATCGATGCGCGGCTGGCCGCGCGCATGCTGGACTACTTGTCGTTCCGTGCGCGCGCTTTTCCAACCGGCCGGTCGGCGCGCGCCGCCGAACTGGCGGAGATGATCCGGGTCAATCTGCGCGAGGGGCTCGGGCCGGAATGGGCGGCCGCCGCGGACCGCCTCCTCGAGCAAGCTGAGGCGCTGTCCGAGACCGGCACCGTCGCCGTGGACGGCCGGATGATGCCGCATGAGTGGCTCGACACGTCCGCCGGCGTCTTGAAGGTCGATGCCGTCGATCATGCCGACGACCATTTCTTCCCGCGCGATCAGGATATCGCGTGGGACGTTGCGGGTTTGGCCGCGGAGTTCCGATTGGACCGCGCCTTGGAGCTGGAACTGGCTGAAAAGCTCGCCGCCCGGATTGGAGACCGCGGTTTGCCGCGGCGGATCCCCTTCTACGCGGTCGCATATCGGGCATTTCACCTGGGCTATGCGGACCTCGCATCTTCCGCCCTTGGAACGGGCGACCCGGATGCGAAGCGCTTCCGCCGGCGGGCGAGTCGGTTCCGTACGCAACTGCACGGTTGGCTCGGTCTGAAGCCGGAAATGCCCAAGTCGCGAACGCTGATAAGCGGCCACACCCCGCGCAGTTCCCGCTAACTCCGCGCAACTCTTGTTCATTCCCACTGTTGAACCGCGTCGAGGAGGTGGCACTGCGGTCGGGCGCGATGACGCCCTGTTTTGGATTCTGGGGCTCACGCCTGCTTCGACTGTCGAATTACACAGACCCGCAACGTCCCACGCGATATCCTGCTCGCGCGGGAAGAAATTGTCGTCGGCATGATCGCCGGCAGCGACCTTCAAGACGCCGGCGGACGTGTCGAGCCACTCATGCGGCATCATCCGGCCGTCCACGGCGACGGTGCCGGTCTCGG
>JAREAF010000021.1 GCA_029240475.1 Rhodospirillales bacterium
CCAGCCGGTACAGCCAGGGCGTCGTTGCCCCGGGGCCGGCACGCTGGCTGCATGTGTCGGGGCAGGTCGGCATTCCGGTCGGGGGCACCCTGCCGGACAGTTTCGAGGAGCAGGCGCGCAACGCTTGGCGCAACGTGCTCTGCGTGCTTGATGGCGCCGGCATGCGGCCGACCGACCTGGTCAAGGTTACGGCCTACATCACGCGCCAGAGCGACGTCGGCCAATACCGCACTGTGCGCGACAGCATGCTGGGGGAGGTCCGGGCCGCCTCCACGCTCGTCGTCGTGGCGGGGCTCGCCGACCCGCGCTGGCTGGTCGAGATCGAGGCCATCGCCGCCGCCTCGAAATAGCCCGGCCGGGGAGGGGAGGCCGCTTGCGTTCCAGCCCCCGGACGGGCTAGAACCTCGCCGACAACGCACGCGGGCGTCATCGGCCCGGCGGGGAGACATCCCGCCATGGCCGTTCCGGTCCTCGGCCACGCCGAGGCACAAGGCCCGCGGAGGCTCAAACCGGAGAAAGGATAGACCGCCCATGGCGATGCCCACCTTTACCATGCGCCAGCTTCTGGAAGCCGGCGTCCATTTCGGCCACCACACCCGCCGCTGGAACCCGAAGATGAAGCCCTTCATCTTCGGCGTGAGAAACGGCGTCCATATCATTGACCTGGAACAGACGGTGCCGTCGCTCTATGCGGCGCTGCAGGCCGTGCGCGATGCCGTCGCGGGCGGCGGGCGCGTGCTCTTCGTCGGCACCAAGCGCCAGGCAGGCGAGAAGATCGCCGAGGCGGCCAGGCGCTGCGGCCAGCCTTTCGTCAATCACCGCTGGCTGGGCGGCATGCTGACCAACTGGAAGACCATCTCGCAGTCCATCAAGCGGCTTCGCGAGCTGGAGGAGCAGCTGGGCGGGGAGACGCAGGGCCTGACCAAGAAGGAGCTGCTGAACCTGACCCGCGAGCGCGACAAGCTGGAGCGGTCGCTGGGCGGCATCAAGGAGATGGGCGGGCAGCCCAGCCTGCTGTTCGTGATCGACACCAACAAGGAGGCGATCGCGGTCGCGGAAGCCAACAAGCTCGGCATCCCGGTCGCCGCGGTGCTCGACAGCAACAGCGACCCGGACGGGATCACTTATCCGATCCCGGGCAACGACGACGCGCTGCGCGCCATCTCGCTCTATTGCGATCTCGTGTCCGACGCGGTGCTGGACGGCCTGCAGCAGGAGGCGATTTCGGCGGGTGTCGATATCGGCGAGGCCGAGGAGGCTCCGGCGGAGCCGCTGCCCGAAGCCGCCGCAGCGCCGGCGGAAGCTGCGCAGCCGGTGGGCGCCTGACCCGCAGCTGCGCCTCCCCACGAGCCGATACGAGAGGACGATAGAGCCATGGCCGAAATCACTGCGGCGCTCGTCAAGGAGCTGCGCGAGAAGACCGGCGCCGGGATGATGGACTGCAAGCGCGCGCTGGCCGAGACCTCCGGCGATCTGGAGGGCGCGATCGACTGGCTGCGCAAGAAGGGGCTGTCGGCAGCGGCCAAGAAGGCTGGCCGGGTCGCGGCCGAAGGGCTGGTGGCGGTCGCCTCCTCGGGAGGCCGCGGCGCGGTGGTCGAGGTGAATGCCGAGACCGACTTCGTCGCCCGCAACGAGTCCTTTCAGAAATTCGCCGCGACCGCCGGTTCCATCGCGCTGGAGCTGGGCGGCGACCTCGAGAAGGTCAAGGCGGCGAAGTTCCCGGGCACCGGCCGCTCGGTGGCCGACGAGCTGACCCACATGGTCGCGACGATCGGGGAGAACATGGCCCTGCGCCGCGCCGCGGGCTTGTCGGCCTCCCCGGGCATCGTGGCCTCCTACGTGCACAACGCGCTGGCGCCCGGCCTCGGCAAGATCGGGGTGCTGGTCGCGCTCGAGTCCACGGCGCCGGCGGACAAGCTCCTCGCGCTCGGCCGTCAGCTCGCGATGCATGTCGCCGCCGCCAACCCGCAGGCGCTCGACATATCCGATGTGGATCCCGCGGCGCTCGATCGCGAACGCGCCGTGCTGGCCGAGCAGGCGCGCGCCTCCGGCAAGCCCGAGGAGATCATCGGCAAGATGGTCGAGGGCCGCTTGCGCAAATATTACGAGGACGTGGTGCTGCTGGAGCAGACCTACGTCATTGACGGCGAGAGCAAGGTCCGCGCAGTGCTGCAAAAGGCCGCCAAGGAGCTGGGCGCCCCGGTGCGCGCAACCGGGTTCGTGCGCTATGCTCTGGGCGAAGGCATCGAGCGGTCCAAGGCGGACTTCGCCGCGGAGGTTGCGGCGCAGCTCGGCAGCTGAGACGGGGTCGGGCGCTCAGGGCGCAGCGGGAGACGGGAATGGCGCAAGCCGGGGCGAAGTTCAGGCGCGTGCTTCTGAAGGTCTCCGGCGAGGCTTTGATGGGGCCCGGGGAGTACGGGCTCCATCCCGGCACCGTAGACCGCGTCGCCGACGAGATCCGGCATGTGCACCAGCTGGGCGTCCAGGTCTGCCTGGTCATTGGCGGGGGTAACATCTTCCGCGGGGTCTCTGGCGCGGCGATCGGCATGGAGCGGGCGGGCGCCGACACGATGGGCATGCTCGCCACGGTGATCAACTCGCTGGCCATGCAGAACGCGCTGGAGAAGATCGGCGTCGACACGCGCGTCCAATCGGCCATCCCGATGACGACGGTGTGCGAGCCCTATATCCGCCGCCGGGCCGCCCGCCATATGGAGAAGGGCAGGGTCGTGATCTTCGCCGCCGGCACGGGCAATCCCTTCTTCACCACCGATACCGCCGCGGCGCTCCGCGCCTCGGAGATGGGCTGCGACGCCCTGATGAAGGGGACCAAGGTGGACGGCGTCTACAGCGCCGACCCGCGCAAGGTGCGGGACGCCGAGCGGTACGACCGGCTGACCTATCTGGAGGTGCTGTCCAAGGATCTCCAGGTGATGGACGCGTCGGCGATTTCGCTTGCCCGCGAAAGTGGCATTCCTATCCTGGTCTTTTCGATCCACACTCCGGGCGCCTTCGCCGAGGTGGTTGCGGGGCGGGGGCGATTCACGATCATCACCGAACAAGAAAGGGCCTGAAGCGGGCCGGCCTTGAGAACGGGGGCGACGAATGGCTGAGATCGAAGTCAAGGATTTGAGCCGGCGCATGGATGGCGCGATCGAGGCGCTGAAGCGGGAGTTCGCGGGCCTGAGGACCGGCCGCGCCTCGGCCAGCCTCCTGGAGCCGATCCACGTGAATGCCTACGGCTCGGACATGCCGCTGAACCAGGTCGGCACCATCAGCGTGCCCGAGCCCCGGCTGATCACGGTGCAGGTCTGGGATCGAGGCTTGGCCTCGGCAGTGGACAAGGCAATCCGCGAAGCCGGGCTGGGGCTCAATCCGCGCACCGAGGGCCAGGTCGTGCGCGTGCCCATCCCGGAGCTCAGCCAGGAGCGGCGGCAGGAGCTGACCAAGGTCGCGCACAAATATGCCGAGCAGGCGCGCGTGGCGGTGCGCAACGTCCGTCGGGACGGCATGGACATGCTCAAGCGCAAGGAGAAGGCGCACGAGATCTCCGAAGATGAGCACCGCAGCTGGGCCGAGAAGATCCAGCAGATGACCGATCAGCACATCAAGAAGGTCGACGAGCTGCTCGCGCAGAAGGAGAAGGAAATTCTGCAGGTCTGACGCGCGCCGGGCGCGACAGACCGCAAGGTTCAGGTTCCATATCCACGTGACTCAACCAACGGCGGCCCCGCCGCCCAGACATGTTGCGATCATCATGGACGGCAATGGCCGCTGGGCATTGTCGCGCGGCTTGCCGCGCACCGCGGGCCACAACCGTGGAGCGGAGGCCGTCCGCCGGGCGGTGATCGGCGCTGCGGAGCTGGGCATTTCCTATCTGACGCTCTTCGGCTTCTCCTCGGAGAACTGGAAGCGGCCGCCGACCGAGGTGGACGACCTCATGGGGCTGCTGCGGCTCTATCTGCGCTCCGAGATTGCCGAGTTCCATCGCAACGGCGTGCGTCTCAAGGTGATCGGCGATCGCGAGCGGCTGAGCCCCGATCTGGTCAGCCTGATCGGCGGGGCGGAGGAAATGACCGCGGGCAATACCGGCCTGCAGCTCACCGTCGCCTTGAGCTATGGCGGGCGCAGCGAGATCGCGCGCGCCGCGCGCCGCATCGCCGAACGGGTAAAGGCCGGCGAGATCGAGCCCGGCGCCGTGGACGAGGCCTTGTTCGAAGCGCATCTGTTGACCGCGGGAATGCCCGATCCCGACCTGGTCATCCGCACCAGCGGCGAGAAGCGGATCAGCAATTTCCTGCTGTGGCAGACCGCGTATTCGGAGCTGGTCTTCATCGACCGGCTCTGGCCGGACTTCACCAAGCAGGATCTGGAGGACGCGATCCGCGAATTCCGGAGCCGCGATCGGCGCTATGGCGCAACCGCAAGCCAGCGTTAGGCCGTCCTCCCTCAGAGTACGGGTGATCTCTGCCCTCGTTATGGCTCCCGTGGCGCTCCTGGCCGTGTGGGCCGGAGGCTGGCCGTTAGCCCTTTTCACCGCGCTGGCCGCCGTGCTCATGAGCCTCGAATGGAGCCGCCTCGCCGCTCCTGATTGGCAGGCAGCGCCGGCGCTCATGATCGCGGCTCTGCTGCCCGCCATCGTTGCCGCGACGCTTGGCGCTTGGGGATGGGCCCTGGCGCTGACCGCAGCTGCCGCGAGCGCCCTGGTGCTGGCCGCCGTTGCGGAACGGTCCTTGGCCTGGCTTGCGGCGGGGATCCTCTATGCGGGCTTGCCCTGCCTCGCCCTGCTGTGGCTGCGCGCCAGCCCGGCCGATGGGTTGAAGACCGTGCTGTGGATCCTCGCCCTGGTCTGGGCCGTGGACACCGCCGCCTACTTCGCCGGCCGGGCCATCGGCGGGCCGAAGCTGGCCTCCGCGATCAGCCCCAACAAGACCTGGGCGGGGCTTGGCGGCGGCGTCGCCGCGGCCCTTCTGGTTGGATTGGCCGCGGCCGCCGTGACCGGGGCCAGGCCGGTGCCGCTGGCCCTGGTCAGCGCCGCACTTGCAATTGTCGAGCAGGCGGGCGATTTGATGGAATCCGCAATCAAGAGGCATTTTCGCGTGAAGGATGCCGGGCACCTCATTCCTGGCCATGGCGGTCTCTTGGATCGCGTGGACGGCCTGATAGCCACGCTGGTGGCGGTCGCCGCGATCACGCTGGCGGCCGGAAGGGGTCCCCTGGCTTGGCAATGATGTTGCCGAAAACGGCACTCCGGCCGAGGAGCGTCACGATCCTGGGCTCGACCGGCTCGGTCGGTTGCAGCACGGTCGACCTGATTGTCCGGCATCCGGAGCGCTTTGAGGTGGAGGCGCTGACGGCCCACCGTAACGTCGCGCTTCTGGCGGAGCAGGCGCACCGCCTGCGCCCTCGCATGGTTGCCATCGCCGATCCGGCGCTCGGTCCCGCCCTTGCCGAAGCGCTGGCCGGAAGCGGGGTGGAGACGGGCGCGGGTCCGGCCGCGGTCGCCGAAGCGGCGGCGCGTCCGGCGGATTGGGTCATGGGCGCCATCGTCGGCGCGGCGGGCCTCGCGCCGACGCTCGCGGCGATCCGGCGCGGGGCGATCGTGGCCCTCGCAAACAAGGAATGCCTGGTATGCGCGGGCGACCTCGTCATCGCGGAGGCGCGGCGCGCGGGCGCGCGGCTGCTGCCGGTCGATTCGGAACATAACGCGGTCTTCCAGGTGCTCGAGGAGGAGCGGTCCGAAACCGTCGAGCGCATCATTCTCACCGCTTCCGGAGGACCGTTCCGCAGCGCGAGCATCGAGCAGATGCGCAACGCCACGCCCGCTCAGGCGCTGGCGCACCCGAACTGGGAGATGGGCGCCAAGATCTCCATCGACTCGGCCACCATGATGAACAAGGGCCTGGAGCTGATCGAGGCGCATCATCTCTTCGCGATGCCGTCGGAGCGCATCGAGATCGTCGTTCATCCACAGTCGGTGGTGCACAGCCTCGTGGCCTATGTGGACGGGTCGGTCCTGGCGCAGCTCGGGCCTCCCGACATGCGCACGCCGATAGCCTATGCGCTGGCTTGGCCGGAGCGGATGAGATGGCCCGCCCCGCGGCTCGATCTCGCGCAGCTGGGGGCGTTGACGTTCCAGGCGCCGGATCCACACCGATTCCCCACCCTGGCGATTGCGCGAGAGGCGCTGGCGGCCGGCGGCGCCGCCCCCACGGTTCTGAATGCCGCGAACGAAGTCGCGGTGGAAGCTTTCCTGACGGGGCGGCTTGGTTTCCTCGACATTGCCCGAGTCGTCGCCGCAGCCCTCGAGCGACTGCCCGGACGGCCCCTTTCCAGCCTTGCCGAGGTCGAAGCGGTCGACGCCGAAGCGCGGCGCGTCGCAGAGGACCTGATTGGCCGGTTTTGAGGCCGCCGCCATTGCCGTTGGGCGCTCGCACCGCAATATGGTACGAAAGCTGACCTGAGGCAGCGACCTAGGGCGAAACGGACGTTCAATGGACATTCTGCTCACATATGTCGTGCCATTCCTGATCGTGCTGACGGTGCTCGTCTTCGTGCACGAGCTCGGGCACTACCTCGTGGCGCGCCGCAACGGCGTGCGGGTCGAGGTCTTTTCGGTCGGGTTCGGCCCCGAGCTGTTCGGTTTCACCGACCGGGCCGGCACACGCTGGAAGTTCAGCGCAATCCCGTTCGGCGGCTATGTGAAGATGTTCGGCGATGCCGGCGCGGCGAGCCAGCCCTCCGAGGCGGTCAAGACCATGACGGCCGAAGAGCGGCAAATTTCCTTCCAGCACAAGCGGCTCGGGCAGCGCGCGGCGATCGTCGCCGCCGGGCCGGTCGCGAACTACATCTTTGCCATTCTGATGTTGCTCGTGCTGTTCGCCACCTCCGGCGAGCCCTATACCGCGCCCGTCATCGGTGGCGTGGAGCCGGCGACGGCCGCCGCGCAAGCGGGGCTTCAGGAGGGCGACCGGGTGCTCGAGGTGGACGGCTCGCGCATCGAGCGCTTCGAGGACATCACGCGGATCGTGCAGCTGCGGCCCGGCCAGAGCATGACGATCGTCGTCGAGCGCGCCGGGCAGCCGCAAACCCTCACGGCGACCCCGCGCCTGTCGGTGCAGACGGACAATTTCGGGAACGAGCATCGCGTCGGGCTGCTTGGGATCAAGAGCGGGCCGCGCGAATACCGCCAGCTCGACCCCGTCAGCGCAGGCTGGCGCGCGGTCGTCGAGACGTTCCGGCTAACCGGCAGCATGCTGGAGGCGATCGGCCAAATGATCGTCGGCGTGCGCGACGCGGAGGAGATCGGCGGCCCCATCGCGATCGCAAAGATGTCGGGCGACGTGGCTCAGCTCGGCATCGACCAGCTGCTGTGGTTCATGGCGGTGCTGTCGATCAATCTGGGCATGATCAATCTCTTCCCCGTGCCCATGCTCGATGGGGGGCACCTGCTGTTCTATGGCATCGAGGCGGTGCGCGGCCGACCCCTCGGCGAGCGCGCTCAAGAATGGGGTTTCCGGATCGGGCTGGCTCTGGTATTGACCTTGATGCTGTTCGCCACCTGGAATGATTTAACCAAGATCATCTTCAAGGAAATTGCTTCCTGAGGACGGCCGGGGGAGGGTCGTCGGTGCTTCGTCCGATCTGGATAGTGTCGCTGGCCCTGGCCATCGTGCTCTCAGGGCCGCTGAGTACGGGTGCTTACGCCCAAAATCAGCCTTCGGTCGTCGGCGGGGGTACGATCGAGTCCATTAGAATCCAGGGCAACGAGCGCATCGAAGAGGAGACGGTGCTCTCTTATTTCGGCGTTCGCCCGGGCGATTCCTTCGATCCCGAGCGGATCGATGCCGGCCTCAAGAAGCTGTTCGCGACCGGCCTCTTCCGGGACGTGACCATCGGTCGCGAGAACGGCACGCTGGTGATCAGCCTCGTCGAGAACCCGATCATCAACCGCATCGCCTTCGAGGGGAACCGGCGCATCGACGACGAGGACCTCTCGGCCGAGCTGCAGTTGCGGCCGCGGGTGGTCTTCACCGAAACCCGCGTGCAGAACGACGTGCAGCGCATCTTGGAGATCTATCGCCGCAGCGGCCGGTTTGCAGCGACGGTCGAGCCCAAGATCATCCAGCTCCAGCAGAACCGCGTCGACCTTGTTTTCGAGATCGACGAGGGGCCGCTGACCGGGGTGAAGGCCATCGACTTCATCGGCAACCGCGCCTTCAGCGACGGCGACCTGCGGGACGTGATCACCACCACCGAAAGCGCGTGGTGGCGATTTCTCTCCAGCACGGACAATTACGATCCCGACCGCCTCGCCGCCGACCAGGATCTGCTGCGCCGGTTCTATCTCAGCGAGGGCTATGCCGATTTCCGCATCCTCTCCGCGGTCGCCGAGCTCGCGCCCGAGGGCGACGGGTTCGTCATCACGATGACGCTGGAAGAGGGCGACCGCTATCGCTTCGGCGACATGGAGATCGAAACCAGCCTCAAGAACCTCGATCCGGAGTCCCTGCAAAACCAGGTCACGACCGAACCCGGCGACTGGTATGACGCCACGGAAGTGGACCGCACCATCGGCAAGCTGACCGACGTGGTGGGCGAGCTTGGCTATGCCTTCGTCGAAGTCCGTCCGCGTCCCGAGATCGACCGCGAGCAGGATATCATCGCCATCAGCTATGAGATCCGCGAAGGCCCGCGCGTCTATGTCGAACGCATCGACATTCGTGGGAATGTGCGCACGCGCGACAAGGTGATCCGCCGCGAGTTCCGCGTGGTCGAAGGCGATGCCTTCAACACCTCCAAGATTCGCCGCTCTCGCCAGCGGATCGAGAATCTCGGCTTCTTCAGCCGCGTGGACGTGCAGACCGCGCAGGGCAGCGCGCCCGACCAGACCGTGATCGAGGTGGACGTGCAGGAGCAGTCCACCGGCGAGCTGTCGCTGGGCGCCGGCTTCTCGACCTCGGAAGGCCCGTTCGCGGATGTCAGCCTGCGCGAGCGCAACCTGCTCGGCAACGGGCAGGACCTGCGCCTCGGCTTCCGGCTCTCCTCAAGGCGCTCACGGCTCGATTTGAGCTTCACCGAACCCTACTTCCTGGACCGCGACATCGCCGCCGGTTTCGATCTCTTCCGCACATCGACCGATTTCGGCAACGAGAGCTCGTTCGAGCAGGAGTCCGTCGGAGGCAGTCTGCGGGCGGGCTTCGACGTGACCGAGAACCTGCGCGAAACCGTTCGCTACACCCTGCGCCGGGACGACATCCACGATGTCGACGCGACCGCGTCCGCCGTCGTCCGCGAGGAGGAGGGCGTGACCTGGCGGTCGATCGTCGGCAATGAGTTCTTCTATGACCGGTTGGACAATCGCTTCAGCCCGACCGAGGGCTATTTCGCGCGCCTGCAGAACGACGTTGCCGGTCTCGGCGGCGATGCGCGGTTCCTGCGCACGACCGTGAGCGGGGGCTATTACTTCCCGATCACGGAATCGATTATCGCCAGCGCGCGCGGGGAGGTAGGCTACATCTTCGGGATCGCGGACGAGGTCCGCATCAGCGATCGGTACTTCCTGGGCGGCGACAGCCTGCGCGGTTTCGCTTCGCGCGGGGTCGGGCCGCGCGACGTCGCGACCGACGATGCGCTCGGCGGCAACTTCCTCTACTCTGGAACCGCGGAGGTGAGCTTCCCGCTGGGGCTGCCCGAGGAGCTGCAAATCCGGGGCCGCGTCTTCTCGGACTTCGGCGCCGTGACCGGCCTGGACGAAGACGGGCCCACGATCGAGGATACCGCCAGCCCAAGACTGTCGGTCGGCACCGGGCTGACCTGGCGTTCGCCGCTGGGGCCGATCGCGCTCGACTTTGCCATTCCGATCCTCATCGAGGACTATGACGAGGAAGAACGCTTCCGCTTCAGCTTCGGTACCCGCTTCTAAAGAGAGGTCGCGTTGCAACGGAGCCTGCGTCGCCTGATTTCATGTCTGTTCGTTGCGGCTGCCCTGTCCGCCGGCGCGGCGGGAGAGCTTGCGGCACAACAGGTCCCTCAGGCGGTCATCGCGATCGTCGACGCCCAGAAGATCATGGAGGAATCCAAGGCTTCGAAGGCGGTCCAGGCTGCTCTCGAAAAGCAGCGCACGACCTTCCAGAACGACATCTCCCAGCAGGAGAACACGCTTCGGACGGCCGATCAGGATCTCTCCAGGCAACGGGCGACGCTTTCGGCCGAGGAGTACGAGAAGAAGAAACAGGACCTGGAGCAGAAGGTCGCGACGCTCCGCCGGGACGTGCAAACCAAGCGTCTCCAGCTGGACCGGATGGCGCAATCGAGCATGAACGCGATCCGCACGACCCTGCTTCAGGTGATCGATGAGATCGCCGCGGAGCGCAAAGCCACCCTCGTGCTCTCCAAGCATCAGGTGCTTCTCGCCTCGAAGGAATATGAGATCACGGACGAGGTGATGAAGCGGCTCAATGCGAAATTGCCCACGGTGGCGGTGGAGCTGCCCAAGTAGAAGGGGCCTCCCGCCCGTCTCTCGCCCTGGCCGCCCGCGCCCGGACGCCGGATTGCACCGCATCGGTAATCAGGCTAAAGGTGCAATCGGGGGCGTCGGTCTGGCCCGTGCGGCTGTCGATTCTGGGCGAATGGGATGAAAGAAACCGTGTTGGAGGGTGCGGCGCTGGAGGCCGTGGACATCGCCGTGGTCATGGAGATGATCCCGCATCGCTACCCGTTTCTCCTGGTGGACCGGGTGGTCGAGATCGTCCCGGACCGCAGCGCCGTCGGCATAAAGAACGTCACGATCAACGAATCTTTCTTTCAGGGCCATTTCCCGCGTCAGCCGGTCATGCCGGGCGTGCTCATTGTGGAAGCCATGGCGCAGACCGCGGCCGTGCTCGTCGTCCGCACCCTCGGCGCGAGCGCGGCTGGGAAGCTGGTCTATTTCATGAGCATCGACAGCGCGCGGTTCCGGCGGCCGGTTACGCCCGGCGATCAACTGCGCATCCATGTCGTCAAGGAGCGAGCCCGGGCGAATGTCTGGCGCTTCAACGCGGAAGCAAAGGTCGATGGCCGGCTGGTCGCCGAGGCGACCTACGCAGCCATGCTGATGGATCGCTGACCGGCGGCATCACGCCCGCCTGGCGGCAACGGATGGGCTGATTCATCGTCCCTAGCGTGAAGGGGAGGAGAGCGAAGGATGAATGACATGCCTCAGGCGGCGCCGGCGGTGGATGCGAGCAAGTTCCGGCTCCTGCACACCATGATTCGCGTCAAGGACTTGAACAAGTCGCTGGACTTCTACACGCGCCTGCTGGGCATGCGGCTGCTGTGGAAGAAGGACTATCCCACGGGCAAGTTCACCCTGGCCTTCGTCGGCTATGGGGATGAGGAAAGCGGCGCGGTCATCGAGCTGACGCATAATTGGGGCCGCGAGGAGCCCTACCAGATCGGAACGGGTTTCGGCCATCTGGCTATCGGCGTTCCCGACGTCTACGGCGTCTGCAAGGTGCTGGAGCAGGAAGGCGTCAAGATCCCGCGTCCACCCGGACCCATGGCCCATGGGGGCAGCGTGATCGCCTTCATCGACGATCCCGACGGCTACAAGATCGAGCTGATCGAACGAAAATAGCGGGATTCCTTCAAGGAACTTCGAAGGGCCCGCCCCGTTTCTTGCTGGGCGGGGCCTACCCGCCAATTTGGAAGGAGGCTGCCTTGCTCAGCGAGCTGATTCTCCGAATTGCCGCGGTTGGGGTCCTTTTCGCGGGCCTCGCCGCGCCGCTTGCCGCCTGCGACGACAACGATTCGACGGCCGAAAAAGTCGGCGAGGCGGTCGAAGAGGCGGGCGACGAAGCTGGCGATGCCGTCGAAGACGCCGGCGACGCGGTCGAGGACGCGGCCCAGTAGCCGTTGCGGGGCCCGGGCGGGCGCACGGGCCCGTTGATCCTCAGCAATAATATCCAACGGGAGCAACTCCACCGGGGCGGGCCCCGGTCCTCCGGAAGCGCCTAGTGCTGCCGCGTCTGCCCCATGGGTTTTGCGGCGCTGCTGGTCCTATCCGGCTGCGCCAGCGGTCTCGTCGGCAATCAGGTGAGCGAAGCCGCGAGCTCCGACGTCACCCGCGCCGGAACCACGGCCGCCACCGACGGTGATCGGGGATGTCGGGCGTTCCCTCGGCGCCGCCGGCTCGGGCGAGGCGATCTAGCGTGGTTCAGTTTCGATATACCACGCCCGGCAGGACACAGAGCATCTCGAACAAGAGGTTGGCGGCCGTCAGCGCCGTGTTGCCGGAATGGTCGTAGGCGGGGGCGACCTCGACGAGGTCGCAGCCCACCAGGTCGAGGCCCCGGCATCCGCGGATGATCTCCAGCGCCTGGATGCCGGTCAGCCCGCCGATCTCCGGCGTGCCCGTGCCCGGCGCGACCGACGGGTCCAATCCGTCGATGTCGAAGCTGAGATAGACCGGGCCGCGGCCCAGCTGCTCGCGCACCTCCGCCATGAGCGGGGCCAGCGACCTGTGCCAGCATTCCTCCGCCTGGACAACCCGGAAGCCCTGGGCGCGCGGCCAATCGAAATCCTCGGCGGTGTAGCCCGAGCCGCGCAGCCCGATCTGCACCACGCGGCGTCCCTCGAGCAGGCCCTCCTCGACGGCCCGGCGGAAGGGCGTGCCGTGCGCGATCTTTTCGCCGAACATGGTGTCGTTGATGTCCGCATGCGCATCGACATGCACCAGCCCGACCGGACCATGCCGCTTGCGCATCGCGCGCAGGATCGGCAGCACGATGGTGTGATCGCCGCCCATCGTGAGCGGCCGCGCACCGGATGCGACGATGCGGTCGTAGGCCGCCTCGATGATGTCGACCGATTTGGGCAGGTGGAAGGTGTTGATGGCGACGTCGCCGATATCTGCCACCTGCAGGCTGTCGAAGGGAGCGGCGCGCGTCGCCATGTTGTAGGGCCGGATCAGGCAGGATTCCGCTCGGATGGCCCTGGGGCCGAACCGGGCGCCCGGCCGGTTTGATGTGCCGGTGTCGAGGGGCACCCCCACGAAGCACGCGTCCAGCCCATCCGCGCCCGGCTGCGAGGGCAGGCGCATCATGGTGGCGGGACCGCCGAAGCGCGGCATCTGATTGCCGCCGAGGGGCTGGTTCAAACGGTCGTCCATGGCATTCTCCGCTGCGTCGCGATCGGTCCCGAAGGCCTAGCGCGATCGGCGAGCCAACGGCAAGCGGGGCGCGAGGCCAAACCGCCTCGCGCCCCGTTGGGACATCTGCCGTAACTCTTGCCCGGCCGGGCGGATGACGCGCCAGCCGGAGCTCCTGGCCTCTAGGTCAGGCCCAGGAAAGACAGGATAGCGATGATTACGACGATTACGCCGATAATGTAGAAGATGTTCATCCGCACCTCCGGGCAGGATAAAGGGCGGACGGCGTACTTACCGCACGGGGGCTGCTCCCGCCGCCATCCGCCCTCGTGAGAGGAGACCCCGTGACCGGCCGCCCCTCAGCCAGTCTGGACAACGGCGGGCCTCCGCGCTGGTTGCGCTCCGCGTTCGGAGAGCGATGGCGCCGACGGGCGCCATCCGCCGGCATCAACTGCTCTAGGCCAGAGGACGACGCGTTCGGAGGGGGTGACGCTCGGCTCGCCTCCTCCTAAATTCCCGCCCGGGCCACCGCGGAGCTTACCCCCCAAATGGACGCCATCCTGCCACTACTCACCGATCCGGCCGCATGGGCCGCCCTCGCCACGCTGATCGCCATGGAGGTGGTGCTCGGGATCGACAATCTCATCTTCATATCGATCCTGACGAACAAGCTGCCGGAGGATCAGCGCGAGCGCGCCCGCCGGATCGGCATCGGCCTCGCCCTGGTCCTGCGGTTGCTGTTGCTGGGCACCATCGCCGTCATCGTTCAACTGACCGAGCCGCTGTTCGAGCTCTTCGGCCACGGCTTCTCCTGGCGGGACCTGATCCTGATCGCGGGCGGATTCTTCCTGGTCTGGAAGTCAACCAAGGAGATTCACCACAATGTGGATCCCGATCCCGGACCGGACATGTTCGACCGTAGCGCGGTCGGCATGAGCTTCGCTTCGGCCATCGGCCAGATCCTGGTGCTCGACCTGGTCTTTTCGATCGACAGCATCATCACGGCTGTGGGGATGACGGACGACGTGCCCATCATGGTCGCGGCGGTCATCGTGGCGGTGGGCGTGATGCTGCTGGCAGCCAACCCGCTCGCCAACTTCATTCACAACAACCCGACCTTGGTGATGCTGGCGCTGGGCTTCCTGCTGATGATCGGCATGGCCCTCATCGCGGAGGGTTTCGGCGCGCATGTGCCGAAGGCCTACATCTACGCGGCGATGGCCTTCTCGAGCTTCGTCGAGGTGCTCAACATGATGTCGCGGCGCGCGAGGAAGCGTCGCGCTCAGGCGCAACGGGGCGGCGCAGCTCAGCCGCACAGGTGAGGGCGCGGTCACGAGAGAGTTTGGACTTGGCTCCGGCCGGCCGTCGAGCTTCAGCGCACGGGAAAATCGGATCCACCGGCCCTCGCGCCGGCAAGAAGCGCGAGGATTCGCCTCTGCGGTTGACTGGACGCGGCCTCGTTGAATATGGGAGGTGGTTCGCCGCGCTGGATGGGTGGCCGAGCGGTTTAAGGCACCGGTCTTGAAA
>JAREAF010000296.1 GCA_029240475.1 Rhodospirillales bacterium
GTGCAGGACTCAACGGGGTGAGCTTCATCCCGAGCACCTGGGCATAGAAGCGGATGCAGCCTTCCTTGTCGCGCGTGCCTGGAGGTCTCCTGCGAGTGCTACCGCCGAATCATCGAGCAGGAGGAAGGCGGCGACCATCGACATTCTCCCGGAAGACGATCCAGTCCACCCCCTAGTGGGCCCGTCCGTTCGCGCCAGGTCGAGCATCAGCAGCGGGGACCCGCAATGCCGCCGAGGCTGTATTGTTTGCGCTGGATCCGGAGCTGATCGAAAGGGGCGGAGCGTCCATTGGGTTAAGCCGCGCCTGATTGCAACGGTGAGGCCTTTCCGCTGGACGGGGAACGTGAAATACACTTATCCAGTCCGACCCCGGCACAGCTCGCACAGAGGCTGGCTTAGAGTAGAGTGCGCGCGGCCAGGAGGAGTGCAATGAGCCTGTCCGGCAGTTTCGCGCGCATCGTCGCGGTGGTCGGCGCGACGGCTATCGGGTGGCGGCGGCTGCAGGGCCGGGCGCTCGAGCCGGCGGTGGGCACCACCCCAACCATCCCGCTGGCAAAGCCGCAAGGCCGCATCCCGACACTTAAGATGCCGACGGCCAGGGGGTGGGCGCAAGGGCAGACGCCGGTTGCGTCGCCCGGGCTCAAAGTCAATGCGTTTGCGACCGGCCTCAAGCATCCCCGCTGGATCCACGTGCTGCCCAATGGCGACGTCACCGTCGCCGAGGCCCTGTTCCTTCCCGAGCCCATCAGGACTGTTTTCGACTACGCCATGGTCAGCACGATGGAGCGCGCCGCGGCCGTGGGAGTCAGCCCAAATCGCATCACGCTGCTGCGCGATACGGATGGCAATGGCGTGGCCGAAACCCGCGAGGTTTTCCTAGAGGGGCTGAACCAGCCGTTCGGCATGGCGCTGCTAGGTAATACGTTCTATGTCGGCAACACGGATGGCGTGGTTGCCTTCCCCTACATGGCGGGAGCAACCCGCATCACGGCGCCAGGGCGGAAGGTGACCGACTTCAAGCCCGGCGGACATTGGACGCGCAGCCTGCTGCCGAGCCCCGATGGGCGGAAGCTCTTCGTCGGGGTCGGCTCATTCAGCAATATCGGCGAGAGCGGGATGGCCCTGGAGGAGGGCCGGGCAGCGATCTACGAACTCGATCTCGCCAGCAACCGGAGCCGTATCTTTGCTGCCGGTTTGCGGAACCCCGTGGGCATGGCATGGGAGCCTCACACCGGCGTGCTGTGGACGGTGGTCAATGAGCGCGACGGCCTGGGCGATGAGACGCCACCCGACTATCTGACCTCGGTGCGCGATGGGGGCTTCTACGGCTGGCCCTATTGCTATTGGGGGCAGATAGTGGACGACCGGGTGCCGCAGGATCCGGCCGCGGTCGCAAGGGCCATAAAACCGGACTACGCGCTGGGCGGGCACACCGCGTCGCTGGGCCTATGCTGGCTGCCCGCCGGCACCCTTCCCGGCTTTCCGGAGGGCATGGCCGTCGGGCAGCACGGCTCGTGGAACCGCAGCACGCTGAGCGGCTACAAAGTCGTCTTCGTGCCGTTCGCGAATGGGCGCCCGGCGGAGTCGCCGCGCAACATTCTGACGGGGTTCCTCGCACCGAACGAGCGGGTGTCCTATGGACGACCCGTAGGGGTAGCGATCGGCCCTGACGGCGCCCTGCTGGTCGCGGACGATGTGGGCGATGTGATCTGGCGCGTCACGGCCGAGCGGCAGGGCTGAGGGAACCCTGCAGCAGATTGCTTTAGCGATCTTTGGCCGGTTGCGCATCGGCTGTGGCCGTGGTCGCGCGCACCCGCCATGCGTAGGCTGGTTTGATCACTCTGTGGGAAGGAGAATTCGATGGAACGGTCCCAAAGGGTGCTGAGCATCATTCGCGCAGCGGGCTGCGCCTCCCTGCTCATCATCCCCGGCAAGGTGGGCGCAGACGCGGATGCGGAGATCGTGACGGTCCGCCCCGATGCGGCGGTCATGACCAAGCAGCGTCTGCCCAACTACGTCGGCATCAGCAAGGCGACGGCAGGCGCCAGCGCGATCTCCATGAACCTGGTGGTTATTCCCCCAGGCGGTAAGGCGGAGCCGCATAGTCACAAGGGCTTCGAGACGGCGATCTATGTGCTGGAGGGGGAGGTCGAAACCCGCTATGGGCGGGGACTCGCCAAATCCATCATCAACAAAGCCGGTGACTTTATTTTCATCCCGGCAGACGTACCGCATCAGCCCGTCAACCTAAGGGCCGACAAGCCGGCGCGCGCCATCGTTGCCCGCAACCACGCGGACGAGCAGGAGAGCGTCATCCCCTACGATCCGGCGAAGGCACATTGAATTTTCCCCGAACCGAATCGGCAGCATGCCCCGAAAATAGCATCTGATCCCAATTCCCCTTTGAGGCGGCGAGCGTGCCGAGGAGACCAGCGCCTTTAGCGGCACCGTCGAGCAGAGCGCACCACGGCGCGGGCGCCGACGGGTAGCCGCCGCAGTCGCACGGCCGTGCGAAGTGCGCGGACGGCGGCTCATAACAGCCGTCCCTCGCCATCGCCGGCGGCGGTCCGCTCCACCCATGATCACCTTACGCGCCTCCCTCCTCGAGGGTGCAATCAGCTTTGGAAGAGCGCGGGGGACCACCCCTGCCTCTCTGCGCAGCGAAGTCAACTCGGCCGAACGAAGGCCGTGCTTCCACCTAGCCCGACGTGATCTCTCCATATGCGCTAGCCTTGGACAATCCATGATCAGCGAGCGCCGACCCATCGCGCTCGATGTGCAGGCGAATGGCGATGACGTCCAGTCGGGGCAGGCCGTGCGGCTCGGCCTGATCACCACCGAACTCGTCATCAATGCCGTGAAGCATGCGTTTCCGGATCGCAGCACGGGGCGCATCCTGGTCAATTATGTCGCCGCCGGTGGGAGCTGGGTTTGTCGGTGGCAGATAATGGTGTCGGCCTTCCCGCTCAGCGGCACGAATATCCCTGGGTGGGCTGGGCAGCGGTATCGTCGAGGTCCTGGCCCGGCAGTTGGGCGGCTGGGTCGAGGTCACCACGGGGGCTCGGGGTACCACCGTTTCCGTTCTCAGTGCTGGAGCCGCGCGCGCTTTCTGATCTGACAATCGGGCCGGCCGCAGCGTAGCGTCGTACTGTCCGGCCGGCGCCAGATCGTAATCGTGAGCGTTGGCATCTCATATCGACCTGCTGCTCCGAACATGGTGCGGGTAGCGGCGCCAAGCCGGCTTAGTGCCAGAAGCAGACCTGCCTGCTATGATCGAGGCATCCTCCCCTCGGGTACAGTTCGCGCCGGCCCGAGAGAGCGATTAGCTCCTGTCGCCGTCGGGGCGCAACCGTTCCCGCTCTACTGCTCGGAAACTTCATGAAATGTTCCAGCTGCGAGCACGAAAATCGCTCCGGTGCAAAATTTTACGTTGAGTGCGGCCATACCCTTGCCGCCGCCCTGCATGCATTGCGGAGCTGAGCTCCCTCGATTGCGAAGTTCTGGCCGTCCAGTGAATGCGTATGCGTCAGGGCGCACTGAGGCGGCGGGGGCGTACACACCTAAACATCTCGCGGAGAAGATCCTGACATTGAAGTGCCGCTTAGTTACTCCAGCTCCCTGCTAGCCACGACATTGAGCTGCGGCCCACACGCGGGCCCGGTAATTTTGTACATGTTGCCAAGCGCCTACCGCAGGCGCTTGTAGCTCCAGGCCTTCGCGCGGTCCGGCGGCCTGTGAGCTGACGAGAAATCAAAGATGGTGAGGAGCAGAGCATGCGCGTCCCGTTGGATCGGTGGGATCAGTTCGGCGGTAACCTGGGCGGTAGCGGCTTCCGCGCCGTCAACAGCGTGGCGCCGGTCTGGCCGCCCGCGCAGTCGATCCCGCTGCCCTCGAACATCCTCGACTCGAGCCCGGTGATTGCCCCCAACGGCTTGGTCGTCGTGGGGACCAATGACGGTCATCTCTTCGCCTGCCGGCCGAGAAGCGGTTTCCCGCCCTTCGATGACCTCCGGCGGGAAACCCGCATAGCGGAGCATCATTTTTCGGTCCGCACCCCCGCAGTAGCCGAAGACGGCACGGTCTATTGTCTGTGCACGGCTCCGCACGTCCCGCAGGATCCGCGCGATCATCGCACCCCAAGCGCCACCAATCTCCTCGTCTCCGTGAATGCCAACGGCACGGTTCGCTGGACCTTTCCCATCCCGCCGCAACGAGGGGATTTCGACTGGTGCACCGGCTTCGTGCGCGGCGCCCCGCGCTTGCTGTCCCGCGGCAGCGAGGCGCGGATCGTGTTCGTCGTCGACTACATCGTGACGGTCCGGTACCCCGAGGTCCAGGGACACGGTCCCCTCTATGCCCGCCATCTTGTCATCCTGGACGAGGCCGGCGGCGTCCGGCTGTTCCATCGATATCATGAGGAACGGCTGTTCATCGAGGCGCATGGTGGCGGCGGTTGGCCGGGCAGCGCGGTCCTGGGCGATCCGCCGGAGATCCCCGGCCCGAAGCTGCCGCCCGGCGTTCACCCCTACGCCGACACGCCGGTGGTTCTCGGAAACTTGGCGTCGGCCGAGCCCTGGACCATCGCGCTCTCCGGCCGCTCCGAGCTGTCGCAGCCGTCCGGCTTCTATATCTTCCGGTGGCACGATCGCGAAGCCATGCTGGTGGCGCAGCCGGGGTTCGTTGCACCCCTGCCTGCCACGTCCCTGTCGGCATTTCCAAATGGCCTGCTGTCCGTCTCGTCACGAGGCTCGCTGAGCCTGTTCGACGCAGAGACGCTCGCGCGGCACGCCCCCCACTCCATCACCGTCGGCGCGGAGGCGATGGCGGCGGGCGGGCTGCGGCACATCTACTGCCTGGCGCGCCGAGGCGTGCTGACCGCCGTCGACAGCAACGGCGCGGCCTGGAAGACACGCAT
>JAREAF010000297.1 GCA_029240475.1 Rhodospirillales bacterium
CGCCCGGCGGAGGGCTCGTTCCCGACCTGATACTGGTAGGTGCACTGGGTTCCGCCGTCCTCGACCAACGTGACCGAGGTCGGTGGCCCGAGCTCGACCATCTTGGCGCCATACTCGGCCTGCATGGCAGGACGCACGACATCGGGGACGGACGCTGCGAACAGGGTATGGGTAGGTGTGAACTCGCGCGCGAACAGAGCCACACGTCCTTCTCTCGCGTCGCCGAGTTCGCTCCCCTTCCAATCGACCCCCGGCGGCGGCGTGACGGCGAAGGTGCCAAGGCCCAAGGGCTCCCCTGGAGTGATCGGGAGCGGTCGCCCTGCCGAAGCGCAGCCGAGCAGGACGAGAGCTGCCACAACCGCGGGTGCCGCCCTTCGCGGCGCCGCTCTCCGGAGAAACACAAAGGGAATCTGCATAAGGTGCGACCTCGACCGAGCAACCTGGGGGAAGTTTAGTCGGGTGGCGGGCCGGCCGCTTCAATCAATCCTAGAGGTCACCGGCGCACCGCGCGCCGGGCGCCCGAGCGAGCCCGCGGACCGGCCGCGGGATTGCTCATCCGGCGCGCTTTTCTGCCCGCTGGACCGGCTCGGCCTAGGTCCTGCCCTCGGCGATGATTAAGGCGGGCGTGGTCGCGATGACCCAGAGCCTCGCGGTCGAGTGGGTGGGGCGGCCGCGGATCCGCAGAGGATCGAGAAGATCATCCAAGGTGCATGCGCGGCGACGGACTGCGCACTGCCCTCTTTCCTGCATTGGCAATGCTGCTGCTCTCCACCACGTGTATCGGTCATTTCCATGGCGCAAGATCAAGGGCAACTTGGACTTCAAGCGCTGTCCAACGCAAACCGCAAACCGCAAGCCATTCTACGTACCAAATCAGTGGAAATGTGTACGCTGCCTCGTGCCGTCACCGACTATAGCGTATAGAACACCGGACTTGAACGGAAATGTCAACTTCTGGAACCAGAGCGCTCTTGCCTTTCAACCAATTAAGATTTGATTTGTCATCCATTTGTCTCGACAATCATGGATGTTCAACGAGCGCAAATGCGGACCTACAAATGGTTGTAGGCCTTGATATTCTGGGAAAGAGACCATCATGAAGCTCGCAGCTCCGATCATTGCAGGAGCCGCTGTGCTCTCTCTGGCCAACGTCGCCCTGGCCGACGAGGCCAGCCTCAGCACCGCCGATCAGCCCATCCTGCTGACCGACGCGCAGATGGACAGCGTGACCGCGGGCGATGCCCGCGTGGGCGCCTTCGCTTCGGGGAATGTTCTCGTTACGGGCTCCTATACGCTCGACAATTTCCCGGGCGTGTTTGCCTTCGCGCAAATCGACGCGAGTATCATCCCGTTCGACGATGATGCGTTCGTTGCGCTCAAGGCGTCTGCATCGCTTCCGTAGGACACCAAACATCGGCAGCTTGGACACCCCTGGGGCTGCTGGCCACCGGGGGTGTCCTTAGCAGCAAGGGCCGGTGCCTCACCGAGCGGGTGCAAGGCTGATCATGCTCAGGAATATTCGCTACGGAACAGCCACCTCCAGCATTCGGCTTCTCGTGCTTGCGGCAACCGTGCTCATGGGTGCGCCCGCTCCTGCTGCAGCGGACAAGCTCCATCGCAGCAACTCGGTACCGAACGTCGGGGAACTGACCTCGGGCGAGCAGCCGCTCGGCGACCTCTGGACGTTCCGATGTCCGCGGGGCGGCAGCGTCACGGTTGCGGTCGATACCAAGGACGACACCGACGATGGCGGATCGGCGATCGATCCGGTGCTGGTCGTCTTCGATGGGCAGGGCAACGTGATCGCATTCGGCGACGACGAGGACGAGTGCAGCTACCGACCGCTCTGCGGCTTCCGCTGTCCTTCGGTGCGAGCCGACTGCGGCCTGCGCGGGCGACACAGCATCGTCGTGCGTGATTTCGGCGTCGCCGACCGACCGGAACCCGCCTGCCAGGAGGGCGGCGGCTACGAGCTCAGCGTCGAGGTGCTCGACGCCGCGCGCCAGCCGCTGTCCGAGCAGAAGGTCAAGCTCGGCGGCGGACCGCGCAAGATTGCCTCCTTGCCAGCTTGGCTGCGCGATGCACGCAGTGCCCCGGCCCGGCCCGCCCTCGACGACGAGGCTGTGCCCAAAGCCTTCGAATCGGACAAGATGACCTGCGTCATCGTCGGCCCCGGCAGCGGCACCTGCGGAGCCTCCGCCGAGGCCGGCCGCTGACCTCGCCACACGGGCAGTACGCGGGAGATTCTGTTTGCGCGGCTGCTACCCGGCCCCGCGGAGCTTTGTGGCGCCGCGTGAATGAGCTAAGACCCCCCGAGCGAGGCGAGGGGGCGATGTTCCGAGACGATCTTCTGGCGGGCAAGCGGGTCCTGATCACGGGCGGCGGTACCGGGCTCGGCAAGAGCATGGGACGGCGCTTTCTGGAGCTCGGCGCGGAGCTCGCGATCTGCGGCCGGCGCGCCGAGGTGCTCGAGGCGACCGCGCAGGAGCACCGTGCCGCGACCGGCGGCGCGGTCTCGACCCACGTCTGCGACGTGCGCGACGTGGATGCGGTCGAGGCGCTGGTGGAGGAATTGTTCGCGGCGCGCCCGCTCGCCGCGCTCGTCAACAACGCCGCCGGCAACTTCGTCTGCAAAAGCGAGGAACTCTCGCCGCGCGCGCTCGACGCGGTGCTCGGCATCGTGCTCAAGGGCAGCGTCAGCTGCACGCTCGCCTGCGGCCGGCGCTGGCTCGCTGCCGGCGCGCCCGGCACCGTGCTCAGCATCGCCACGACCTACGCCTGGACCGGCTCGGCCTACGTCCTGCCCTCGGCGATGGCCAAGGCGGGCGTGGTCGCGATGACCCAGAGCCTCGCGGTCGAGTGGGGCGGCCGCGGCATCCGCCTCAACGCGATCGCGCCGGGCCCGTTCCCGACGCAAGGCGCCTGGGAGCGCCTGGTGCCGAAGCCCGAGCTCGCCGCCCATTTCGAGACCCACAACCCGCTCTGCCGCCCCGGTCGCCATCAGGAGCTCGCCGACCTCGCGACCTACCTGCTCGCCGACGGCTCGGCCTACGTCAACGGCGCGGTCGTGACGATCGACGGCGGCGCCTGGCTCCAGGGTGCCGGCACCTTCAGCTTCCTCAAGGACATGCTGAGCGAGGAGGACTGGCAGGCGCTGAAGCCCAAGAAGGCGCGCTGAGGCCGCCGGCGGGGAACTCTTCGCGGCGCTCATGCGCCCTGCCGGCCGGTTGGCAAGGTTGAACGGGACGGCGCCAGCCCCTATCTCATCGTGGCCGCGCGACCTTGCCGCGCCGGCCGGCTTCGGCTACAAGCTGGCCCGACGAACCACGATGCGCCCGTAGCTCAACTGGATAGAGCATCAGACTACGGATCTGGAGGTTAGGGGTTCGAATCCTCTCGGGCGCGCCATACTTGGCACCTCCGCCTCGATGGCGGCAACGTACAGCACCGTCTATACCGGCGCCCTCGACCCGGACCTCGAGCAGGGCGGCGCTACCCAACGTGGTCGCGCGCCGCGACCCCCCGCCAGACATACCACCCCGCGTTCTCGTCCACGGTAGTGCCGTCCCCGGACGGTCCCCCCGGTCGACTTCGAACGCGCTGGCAGTTGTTTGCCCCTCATTTACTGCAGATCGTTCCGATCTGCAAAGGATGTCCGTGACGGACCTGTTCTGGCTCTTCTTCATCTTCTCCGCGCTCCAGCCGGTCCTGCGGCAACGCATGCTCGACGCCATGCGGATGCGCAAGATCGCCCAGCTCGAGCGCAAGCGGAACTCGCGCGTCATCCTGCTGGTGCACCGGCAGGAGACGATGCGGCTCCTGGGCTTCCCCCCGGTGCGCTACATCGACGTCAACGATTCCGAGCAGGTGCTGCGCGCGATCCAGATGACCGATCAGGACGTCCCCCTGGACATCGTCCTGCATACGCCGGGCGGGCTCGTGCTCGCCGCTTCCCAGATCGCCCGCGCGATCCGCGACCACAAGGCAAGGTGACGGTGTTCGTGCCCCACTATGCCATGTCGGGCGGCACGCTGATCGCGCTCGCGGCCGACCAGATCGTGATGAGCAGCCATGCGGTGCTGGGCCCCGTCGACCCGCAGCTCGGCCATCGGCCGGCGGCCTCATCGATCAAGGTCGTGGAGCAGAAGCCGATCGCCGAGGTCGACGACGAGACCCTGATCATCGCGGACGTCGGGCGCAAGGCGATCGAGCAGGTCAGGCGGACCGCGCGCGATCTGCTCGAGCGGCAGCTGCCGGCCGAGCAGGCCGACGCGCTGGCCGAGAAGCTGTCGACCGGCACCTGGACCCACGACTATCCGATCCTGCCTCAGGAGGCGCAGGCGTTCGGCCTCAAGGTCAGCACCGAGATGACCGACGACGTGCTGCAGCTGAGGTCGCTCTACCCGCAGCCGGTGCGCCAGCAGCCGGGCGGGGTCGAGTACCTGCCGGAGCCGCGCCAGCGGCCCGCGGCCACCGGCACCTAGCTCCGATGCCGGCCGATCGCGATCCGGAGCCGGGCACGGCGTGGCGGGAGGGCCTGGCGGCGGGGCGGACCCGATGGACGGCGCTCACGCCCTACTCCAAGTTCGAGCAGGTCGTGGTCCTGATCCTGACCGGCCTGATCGCGGTCGTCACGATCTCGGCGGTCTGGAGCCTGGCGCTCAAGGTTCTGTTCGATCTCGTTCTCTCGGACAAATACGATGTCACCGACCCGGCGGCCTTCCAGGCGGTGTTCGGCATGGTGTTCACGGTCATCATCGCGCTCGAGTTCAAGCGGTCGCTCCTGGTGCTGGCCGAGCGCCGTGACACCGTGGTGCAGGTTCGCACCGTGATTCTGATCGCGATGCTGGCCGTGGTCCGCAAGCTGATCATCCTGGATCTCGCGGCCACCGATGCGCAGCACCTGGCGCGATCAGGACCGGCGGGGGGCGCGCGTAGCCGCAACGAGGAGCCATCGGCATGGACCGATCATCGATGCACGTGGTTTGTCCGCACTGCGGCGCGGTCAACCGCCTTCCGGAGGAGCGGCCGGCGGCGCAGGCCAAGTGCGGCCAGTGCCACCGACCGCTGTTCGAGGGCAGGCCCTTTCCGGCCGATACCGCCAGCTTCGAGCGCCACAGAACCCGCAACGACATACCGGTCGTGGTCGACTTCTGGGCCCCCTGGTGTGGGCCATGCCGGGCTATGGCGCCCGCCTATGAGAGCGCGGCCGCCGAGCTCGAGCCCGACTACCGGCTCCTCAAGGTGAACGCCGACGAGGAGCCCGAGCTCGCCGCCCGCTACCAGATCCGCAGCATCCCGACCATGACGCTGTTCGCGCTGGGCGCTCCGGCCGCCCAGACCGCAGGCGCCATGACCGCGGCCGGCATCGTCGCCTGGGTGCGGGCTCACGGACCGAAGCAGCAGGCGCAGGCTGCGAGCGGCGCCGGCTGAGCGCCGCAGCCAGGGAGGGCGCATGGACAAAAGGCGAGACCTTCACGATCCGGCAGGGCGGCCAGCCGGCGAGGCGGTGAGCGATCCGGTCGACGAGGCGAGCGCCATGTCCTTTCCGGCGAGCGATCCGCCGGCGTGGATCGCGGTGCATCCCGGTTCGCCGCCGCCGGCCGCCAAGCCTGGCGGACCGGACCGGAAGCCGGC
>JAREAF010000298.1 GCA_029240475.1 Rhodospirillales bacterium
CCCCGATCAGCTGCGTGTTGGAATAGCCGAGCTGGCTCCACAGCTCCTCGGTGACGAAGGGCATCACCGGATGCAGAAGATGCAGGATCTGCCCGAGCGCCCAGGCGGCGGCGCCGCGCGTCTCTTCCTTCGCCGCTTCGTCTGCTCCGGACAGCACCGGCTTGGCCAGCTCCAGATACCAGTCGCAGAAGGAATGCCACACGAAGTGATAGAGCGCCGCCGCGGCCTCATTGAACCGGTAGGTCTCGATGGCGTCGGTGACGTCCTCTGCCGCGCGGCGGACCGCGGCCACCAGCCAGGCGTTGATCCTCTGCCGCGGCGTCTGGGGATCGAAGCGGCGGTCCGGCGTGCAGCCGTTCATCTGGCAGAAGCGCGCCGCGTTCCACAGCTTGGTCGCGAAGTTGCGATAGCCCTC
The DNA here is from genome assembly GCA_029240475.1 of Rhodospirillales bacterium. Classification (GTDB taxonomy): domain Bacteria; phylum Pseudomonadota; class Alphaproteobacteria; order JAREAF01; family JAREAF01; genus JAREAF01. The sequence continues at coordinate 416 of JAREAF010000298.1, forward strand.
GACGCGCGCCTCGGCGAGCTTGATGTCGCGGCCCTGCGCGGCCATGGCGACGAGCGTGAAGCGGAGCGCGTCGGCGCCGTATTTGTCGATCAGCACAAGGGGGTCGATGATGTTCCCCTTGGACTTCGACATCTTCTGGCCGAATTCGTCGCGCACCAGCGCGTGGATGTAGACCGTGCGGAACGGCACCTCCCCCTTGAAGTGCAGTCCCATCATCATCATCCGCGCGACCCAGAAGAAGATGATGTCGAAGCCGGTGACCAGCACGTCTGTCGGATAATAGCGCTCCAGCTCCGGCGTCCGCTCCGGCCAGCCGAGGGTCGAAAAGGGCCAAAGCGCCGAGGAGAACCAGGTGTCGAGCACGTCGGGGTCGCGGACGAGCTCGACGTCGCGCCCGTAATGGCGCGCGGCGGCGGCCTGCGCCTCCCGCTCGGTCTCCTCGACGAAGATCGTCCCGTCGGGCCCGTACCAGGCCGGGATCTGATGGCCCCACCAGAGCTGGCGCGAGATGCACCAGGGCTGGATGTTGCGCATCCAGTCGAAATAGGTGTTCTCCCACTGCTTCGGCACGAAGCGGGTGCGGCCATCCTCGACCGCGGCGATGGCCGGTCCGGCCAGGCGCCTGGCGTCCGCATACCACTGATCGGTGAGCCACGGCTCCAGCGGCACGCCGCCGCGGTCGCCGAACGGCACCGAGTGAAGATGATCCTCAACCTTCACCAGCGCGCCCGCGGCCTCCAGGTCGGCGACGACGCGCTTGCGCGCCTCAAAGCGGTCGAGCCCGCGATAGCGCTCCGGCACCGCGTCGGTCAGATGGGCGTTGCGGTCGAAGATGTTGATCAGCGGCAGGTCGTGGCGGCGGCCGACCTCGAAATCGTTGAAGTCGTGCGCGGGCGTGATCTTGACCGCGCCGCTGCCGGTCTCCGGGTCGGCATAGTCGTCGGCAACGATCGGGATGCGCCGGCCGACCAGCGGCAGGATGGCGTGCCGGCCGATCAGGTCCCGGTAACGCTCGTCCTGAGGATGGACTGCGACGGCGGTGTCGCCGAGCATGGTCTCGGGCCGCGTGGTCGCCACGATGATGGAGACCCCGTCCAGCCCCTCGACCGGATAGGCGATGTGCCAGAGATGGCCCTTGATTTCGCGCTGCTCGACCTCGAGATCGGAGATCGCGGTCTGCAGCTTGGGGTCCCAATTCACCAGCCGCTTGTCGCGGTAGATCAGGCCCTGTTTGTACAGCTGCACGAACACCTTGCGGACGGCGGCGGAGAGGCCCTCGTCCATGGTGAAGCGCTCGCGCCGCCAATCCGGCGATGCGCCGAGCCGCCTCAGCTGGCGCGTGATGGTGGAGCCGGATTCCGCCTTCCAGGCCCAGACGCGATCCACGAAAGCGGCGCGCCCGAGCGCGGTGCGCGAGCTGCCCTCAGCCGCCAGGGTGCGCTCGACGACCATCTGGGTGGCGATGCCGGCGTGATCGGTGCCCGGCTGCCACAGGACGTCCCTGCCCCGCATGCGCTCGAAGCGCGCCAGCACGTCTTGAAGCGTGTGGTTGAGCGCGTGCCCCATATGCAGGCTGCCCGTGACATTGGGCGGGGGCATCATGATGCAGAAGGGCTTCGCCTCGGATTCCGGGCGGCAGGCGAAGGCCCCGCTTTCTTCCCACAATGCGTATTGCCTGGCCTCGACCTCCGCGGGCCGAAACGTCTTGTCCAACATCAACTGTCCTTTAGAGAGCCGTTGCGGATCTGGCCTCGCGGGGCGCGAGGCCATCCGCTGGGCCGCGGCGTTCAGCTTTCCTGAAGCCGGCGTACCATCTTCTCGATTTCCTCGCGGACGACCCGCTCGACCATCTGCGGCAGGTTGCGGTCGAGCCATTCCTTGAGCATCGGAGCCATCGACTCCCGGACGAGATCCTCGACCCGCCGGTCCTCGTCGCCGCCCGAACGGGCGCGCTGGGCCGCTGCGCGGCGAACGGCGCGGGCGAGCCGGCCGAGGGAGGCGGTGGAGGCGTCAACGGCCGTATCGGAAACCAGGCTTGCGCGGGCTTCTGCTTCGCTCATAACGGAATTGTGCTCCTGTTCATACAATTGCACCTTCGCGGACGAGCCACCCTCACGCCCGGCATCCTGTTTCGCCGCCGACGGCTGCTCCGGAGCAGGCGGCTCCCCTTGTGCATCGGCGCCCGGCGCTGCTCCGGCACGCCTGCTGGCGAGGCTCACCACCGAGCCGTCGGCGGTGAGCATCTCCGTCAGGTCCAGCACCTCCCCCTCGCGTCCCGGCGCTCCCGACGATCTTCGCGGCTCCGTGTCCTCGGAGATGATGCGACGGATGGAGGCCAGAATCTCCTCCATCGACGGTTCGTTGTCGCCGCGCGTCTCAGCCATCGCAAACCATCCCCGGATCGGCCTTTTCAAAGCCATTCACACACTGCCAGAGTTGTTGGTGCAAAGCAAAACCGGAATGCTTCGGTCATTCCTCGTTTACCGACACTCCCCAGAGCTTGTTGCGCACTTCCAGGTAGTCGGCCTGGTAATCGTAATATTCGACCGGCAAATCGAGGTCGCGCGCCGTCAGGTTGCCGACGGCGGCCAGGAGCTGGAAGCCGGCGACGATCTCGTCGCGCTTGGCGCGAACGAGGCTGACCCGCGCATCCAGCAGCTCCTGCTCGGCGTCGAGCACGTCGAGGATGGTGCGCGAGCCGACCTGCGCCTCCTCGCGAACGCCCTCGAGCGCGATCTCGGCCGAGCGCACCTGCGCCTCGAAGGCGTCGATCTGCGCGCGCGCGGTCGAAAGGGCTTCCCAGGCGGTCGTCGCAATCTGGGCGGCGCCGCGCCGTTGCTGCGCCATCTCCAGCCGTCGCTGGCTGGCGCGTTTCTTCGCCTCGCGCACGCGCGAGGAGACCTCGCCCGCCTGATAGAGCGGCACCGTGACCTGCGCCTCGACCGTGGCCGTGGTCCGGTCGTCGGCGAAGGTGGACTGCTCCTCGCCGTACTCGACCTCCCCCTGCAGGGCGATGCTGGGCAGCAGCTCTCCGAACACCACATCCACGCCGTCCCGCGCGGCACGCTCCACATAGTCGGCGGCGACGACATTGGGGTTGGCGTTGACGGCGACCTCGATCGCCTCCTCGAGGCTGCCCGGGAGTGTGGCCAGGATCGGCGGGGTCTCGAGCGTGCCCGGCGCCTCGCCCACCACCTCCACGAACCGCGCGCGCGACTCCGTCAGGTCGCCCTCGGCGGCGATCCGGCTGGCATTGGCCCCGGCCAGGCGCGCTTCGGACTGCGCCACGTCGGTGCGGGTGATCTCGCCGACCTCGAACCTGTCCCGCGCCGCTTCCAGCTGGCGCGAGAGCACCTGCTGGTTGTTCACGTTGAGCTCCAGCACCGCCGCGTCGCGGACCACGTCCATATAGGCCGCAACGGCATCCAGGAGCACGTCCTGCTCGACGCCGACCAGCCTGGCGCGCTGGGCCAGCACGAGGTTTTCCGCCTCCCTGGTCGCGGCGACGGTGCGCCCGCCCCGATAGACCGGCTGCGACAGCGACAGGCCCACGGTGCGCGGATTGGTGGCGTCCGATCCGACCTCGCTGTCGATCCAGGTCCGACCGATGCTGGCCGTGCCGGCGATGGTCGGGCGCCAGCCCGAAAGCGCCTGCGGCACCAGCTCGTTCGTGGCGCGCAGCTCGGCCCGCCCGGCCATAAGCTCGGGGTTGGTCGAGTAGGTGGTGGCCAGCACGTCCGTGAGGCTCTGCGCCCAGGCCGGAACGGCTGCGCCGAGGCTCCACAGCACAGCCAAGGCGACCGGCAGCCGCGACACGGTCCGCCGCAGCGCGCCTCGACGGCGCCTCGCGGGTTGGAGCTTGCGATCCAGGGTCATCGGGATGCCGGTCAGAAGACGAAGCTGGGCGCCGCCGCCAGGCCCGGGAGCACCGGCACGGCGGCATCGAACAGGGGACGGCCGGAAATCACGCCGCGATGGCGGAGATACAGCATTGCACGCCCGACCGCGCCGCGCATCTCGACCCCGACCAGCCGTCCCGCTTCGGCCAGCTGGTTCAGGATCGTCTCCGGAACCCGCTCGGCGGCCCCGCCGAGCACGATGACGTTGTACGGCGCCTGCGCCGGCCAACCCTGCTCGAGCGGGCCCTGAACGACGAGAGCATTGTCGATCGCCAGGTCCGCCAGCGCCGCGCCGCAGCGCCGCGCCAGCTCCGGCTCGCACTCCAGCGCCACCACCATGTTCGCCAGCTTCGACAGCACGGCCGTCGAATAGCCCGGGCCACAGCCGATATCCAGGACCAGGTCGCCGCGCTGCACGCCGGCGGCCTGCAGCAGCCGCCCGAAGACCATCGGCTCGATCAGATGGCGTCCACCTCCGAGCGGGATGTCCTCGTCGACATAGGCGGCCGTGCGCAGCCCCTGCGGGACGAACGGCTCGCGCGGGATCTGGCCGAGGGCCTCCAATACC
>JAREAF010000022.1 GCA_029240475.1 Rhodospirillales bacterium
CAGCAGCACCGCGAACTCGTCGCCGCCCAGCCGCGCCACCGTGTCGCCGTCGCCGGCGCAGGCGCGCAGCCGCTCGGCCACGGCCGCGAGCAGGTCGTCGCCCACGTGGTGGCCCAGCGAGTCGTTCACCAGCTTGAAGCGGTCCAGGTCCAGGAAGAGCACGGCGAACAGGTACCCCGGGCGGTGGCGGGCGTGGTGGTCCGCCGCCGCGAGGCGCTGCAGGAAGAGGGTGCGGTTGGGGAGGCCCGTCAGGGGATCGTGCAGCGCGTCGTGCCGCAGGCGCGCCTCCACCGCCCGCCGCCGCCCTGTCCGCGGTGGGGCCGGAATCGAGCCCCTTCGCGCCCTCGTCGCGGTCGACCAGCTCGATGACGGCCATCGGCGCGGCGTCGCCGTAGCGGAAGCCCGCCTTCATCACGCGCGTATAGCCGCCGCTGCGCGCCGAATAGCGCTCGGCCAGAGGGCCGAACAGCTTCTGCGCCAGCTCGGCGTCCTGCAGGACCGAGATGGCCTGACGGCGCGCATGCAGGTTGCCGCGCTTGCCCAGCGTGATCAGGCGATCGACCACGCGCCGCAGGTCCTTGGCCTTCGGCAGGGTGGTGGTGATCTGCTCGTGCTTGATCAGCGCCGCCGCCATGTTGGCGAACATCGCCTTGCGGTGGGCGGTGGTGCGACCGAGCTTGCGGCCGGAGAGACCGTGACGCATGGGCTTGCCTCGTTCTTACCTTTCAGCGGCGCCTTAATAGGGCTCTTCGAGCCTCTTGGCCAGTTCCTCGATATTCTCGGGCGGCCAGTTCGGGATCTCCATGCCGAGATGGAGCCCCATCTGCGCCAACACTTCCTTGATCTCGTTCAGCGACTTGCGGCCGAAATTCGGGGTCCGCAGCATCTCGGCCTCGGTCTTCTGAACCAGATCGCCGATATAGACGATGTTGTCGTTCTTCAGGCAGTTGGCCGAGCGGACCGACAGCTCCAGCTCGTCGACCTTGCGCAGCAGGTTCTTGTTGAAGGGCGGCTCGACGGCGGTGCCTTCCTTCTCGGCCGTGCGCGGCTCCTCGAAATTGATGAAGAGCTGCAGCTGGTCCTGCAGGATGCGCGCGGCGAGCGCCACGGCGTCCTCCGGAGTCACCGCGCCGTTGGTCTCGATCTGCATCGAGAGCTTGTCATAGTCGGTGACCTGGCCGACGCGAGTGTTCTCGACCTTGTAGGAAGTCTTGCGCACCGGGCTGAACAGCGCATCGACCGGGATGAGGCCGATGGGCGCGTCCTCGGCGCGGTTGGCCGAACCCGGGACGTAGCCCTTGCCGGCCTGCACGGTGAACTCCACCGAGAGCTTCGCGCCCTGGTCGAGGGTGCAGAGCACGAGCTCCGGGTTCATGATCTCGATATCGTGCCCGGTCTCGATCTGGCCCGCACGCACCTCGCCCGGCCCGTCGGCCTTGAGGCGCATCCGCTTCGGGCCTTCGCCATGCATCCTGAGCGCGATCGACTTGATGTTGAGGACGATGTCGGTCACGTCCTCGCGCACGCCCGGGATCGAGGAGAATTCGTGCAGCACGCCCTCGATCTGCACCGAGGTGACCGCCGCCCCCTGCAAGGAGGAGAGCAGCACGCGCCTCAGGGCGTTGCCGAGCGTGAGGCCGAAACCCCGCTCCAGCGGCTCGGCGACGACGGTCGCTTCGCGCTTGGGATCGGTGCCGGCGTCGATCTGCAGCTTGTTCGGCTTGATCAGCTCGGTCCAGTTCTTCTGAATCACCGGTTCAATCCTCAATATGACGGGGCCGCCGCATGTTCCGGCCGCCCCCGTTCCAACCCTTCATCAGACCAGCCGCGCCGCACGCAGTCGCGAGGCGCGGAAATTTGCCGGCCGCCAGAGCCGGCCGAAACCTCAGACCCGCCGGCGCTTGGGCGGACGGCAGCCATTGTGCGGGATCGGCGTCACGTCGCGGATCTGCGTGATGGTGAAGCCGACCGCCTGCAGTGCGCGCAGGGCCGATTCGCGCCCCGCGCCGGGGCCCTTCACCTCGACCTCGATCGTGCGCACGCCGTGCTCCATGGCCTTGCGCCCGGCCGCCTCCGCCGCGACCTGCGCAGCGTAGGGGGTCGATTTCCGGCTGCCCTTGAAGTTCTGGCTGCCGGAGGACGCCCAGGCGATCGTGTTCCCCTGGGCGTCGGTGATGGTGATCATCGTGTTGTTGAAGGACGCATTCACATGCGCCACGCCCGAGGTGATGTTCTTCTTCTCGCGGCGCCGCACGCGCGGCGAAGCTGCTGTTGCCTTGGTGACCATGGGACTTCTCGATACTCGCGCGCTAAATCGGTTGACCTCAGGTGGCCTTCTTCTTGCCGGCGATCGGCCGCGCCTTGCCCTTGCGGGTGCGGGCGTTGGTGTGGGTGCGCTGGCCGCGGACCGGCAGGTTCTTGCGGTGCCGGAGGCCCCGGTAGCAGCCGAGATCCATCAGCCGCTTGATGTTCATCGCCACTTCGCGGCGCAGATCGCCCTCGACCCGGTAGTCGCGGTCGATCGTCTCGCGGATGCGGACGACCTCGTCGTCGGTGAGCTGGCTGACGCGCCGCTCGGCCGGAATGCCGACCTTCTCGCAGATCTCCTCGGCCTTGGTCGAGCCAATGCCGTGGATGTAGGTCAGCGCGATCAGAACGCGCTTTTGGGTCGGAATGTTGACACCGGCGATACGCGCCACGGGTCCTCTCCTTAAGTCCTTGGCAATCTATAGATTTTGGGTGCGCTCCACCGCTCGGGCGCGGGCGCGGGCCGAGAGGCGCCGCATTATACGGATGAAGGCTTGACTGTCAACCAGGGCGTAGCTCCGAAATGAGCGCCTCGATCTGTGCCGCAACCTCGTCGATGTCGGCCATCCCATTCACCGACCTCAGCACCCCGCGCTGCGCGTAGTAGGGCAGGATCGGGGCGGTCTGGGCATGATAGGCGGCCAGCCGTGCCTTGACCGTCTCGGCATTGTCGTCGGGCCGGCGGACGAACTCGGTCGCCCCGCAGCGGTCGCAGCGCCCCTCGATCTTCGGGCGCTGGTAGAGGTCGTGATACCCCGCCCCGCATTTGGCGCAGGCGAACCGGCCGGAGATCCGCTCGACCAGGACGGCGTCGTCCACCTTGAGCTCGATCACCAGGTCCAGTTTCAGCCCTCGCTCGGCCAGCATCTTGTCCAGGGCCTTGGCCTGAGCGGTGGTCCGCGGAAAGCCGTCGAGGATGAAGCCTTTCTTGGTGTCCGGTCGGTCGATGCGCTCGGCGATCATGGCGATGATGATGTCGTCGGGCATGAGCTGGCCCGCCTCCATCACCTTCTTGGCCTGCCGCCCGAGCTCGGAGCCCGAGGCGACCGCCGCGCGCAGCATGTCGCCGGTCGAAAGCTGAACCAGCTCGTGCTTCTGCTCCAACCGCTTGGCCTGGGTGCCCTTGCCGGCGCCCGGAGGCCCCAGCAGGATCACATTGATCACCGGCGCCCCCGCAGCTTCGCCTTCTTGACCAGGCCTTCATATTGATGGGCGAGCAGGTGGGAATGGATCTGCGCCACCGTGTCCATGGTGACCGAAACCACGATGAGCAGGCTGGTGCCGCCGAAATAGAAGGGCACGCTGTAGCGCGAGATCAGGATCTCCGGCAGGAGGCAGACCGCGGCCAGGTAGGCCGAGCCGACCACCGTCAGCCGGGTCAGCACATAGTCCAGATACTCGGCCGTGTTCTTGCCCGGACGGATCCCGGGGATGAAGCCGCCATGGCGCTTCAGGTTCTCGGCCGTGTCGTTCGGATTGACGACGATGGCCGTGTAGAAGAAGGCGAAGAAGACGATCAGCGCCACATAGGCCAGCATGTATGCGGGCTGGCCGTGGCCGAGGAAGGCGGTGACAGAGCCCAGCCAGCCCGGCGCGGTGCCGCTGAAGCCCGCGGCCGTCGCGGGCAGCAGCAGGAGCGAGCTGGCGAAGATCGGCGGGATCACGCCCGAGCTGTTGAGCTTCAAGGGCAGATGCGAGCTTTCGCCGCCGAACAGCTTATTTCCGACCTGGCGCTTGGGGTACTGGATGATGATCCGGCGCTGCGCCCGCTCCATGAAGACGATAAAGGTGATCACGCCGATCGCGAGCGTCAGCAGGATGAGGATAAAGATGGCCGAGGCCTGACCGGTGCGGCCGAGCTCGAGCATCTGCACCAGCGCGATCGGCAGATTTGCGACGATCCCCGAGAAGATGATCAGCGAGATGCCGTTGCCGACGCCGCGCGCCGTGATCTGCTCGCCCAGCCACATCAGGAAGACCGTGCCGCCGGTCAGCGTCACCACGGTGGTGAAGCGGAACAGCCAGCCCGGATTGGCGACCACGCCGGAGCTCGATTCCAGCCCGATCGCGATGCCGTAGGCCTGCACCGCCGCCAGGAAGACGGTGCCGTAGCGGGTGTACTGATTGATCTTCTTGCGGCCCGCCTCCCCTTCCTTCTTCAGCTGCTCCAGGGTCGGCGAGACCGCCGTCAGGAGCTGCATGATGATGGAGGCGGAGATGTAGGGCATGATGTTGAGGGCGAAGATCGTCATGCGACGAACCGCCCCGCCCGCGAACATGTCGAACATGCCGAGGATGCCGCCGGCATTGTTCCGGAACAGCTCCGCCATCGCATTGGCATCGATGCCGGGAAGCGGGATGTGCGCGCCGAGGCGGTAGACGACCAGTGCCGCCAGCGTGAACCAGATCCGCTTCTTCAGCTCGGTCGCCTTGGCGAACGCGCCGAAATTCAGATTGGCGGCGAGCTGTTCTGCGGCGGATGCCATTTACCTGTTCCCCCGGGGATGCGCGGGCGAGGAGCGAAGCCGGCGGCCCGTCCCAACGCCTGATTTAAGCAGCCGGAGCGGCGGTCACAACCACCTTGCCGCCGGCCTTCTCCACCGCCTCGATCGCGGATTTGGAGGCGCGGTCGACCTCGATCGTGAGCGCCTGCTTCAGCTCGCCCTTGGCGAGGAGCTTGATCCCGGCGCCCACCTTGTTCACCAGGCCGGCGGCCTTCAGCGCGTCGCGGCCGACGGTCGCCTTCGGATCGAGCTTGCCGGCCTCGACCGCCTGCTGCAGCCGGCCGAGATTCACGACCGCATGCTCCTGGCGGAAGATGTTCTTGAAGCCGCGTTTGGGCAGGCGGCGATGCAGCGGCATCTGGCCGCCTTCGAAGCCCTTGATGGCAACGCCGGTGCGCGCGGTCTGGCCCTTGCCGCCGCGCCCGCCGGTCTTGCCCTTGCCCGAGCCGATGCCGCGGCCGACGCGGATGCGATTCTTGCGCGCGCCCGGATTATCGGAAAGCTGGTTGAGTTTCATGGCTTTGTCCCGTTCCCCTCAGAAGCCGGCTTCAGCCGAGCTCCTCGACCCGGACCAGATGCTGGACCTTCATGATCATGCCCCGCACGGAGGGCGAATCCGGCAGCTCTCGGCTGCGGTTCATCTTGTTCAGCCCGAGCCCGATCAGGGTTGCGCGCTGATCCTTCTTGCGCCCGATCGGGCTGGCGATCTGCGTGACCTTCAGCTTCCCGGCCATCTTGCTACTCCCGTGCCTCGGCCTCGCGGCGGCCGAGGATGTCGCTGACCTTCTTGCCGCGCCGGCTGGCGACGGAGCGGGGCGAAGAGGAGCCGCCCAGCGCCGCGAAGGCCGCCTTGATCATGTTGTGCGGGTTGGAGGTGCCGACGGACTTCACGACCACGTCGGCGACGCCCAGCGCCTCGCAGATGGCGCGGATCGGCCCGCCGGCGATGATGCCGGTGCCGGCCTCGGCCGCGCGCATCACCACCCGCCCCGCGCCGTAATGGCCGTGCGTGTCGTGATGGAGCGTGCGGCCCTCGCGCAAGGGCACGCGGATCATGCTGCGTTTGGCCTGCTCGGTCGCCTTGCGGATGGCCTCGGGAACCTCGCGCGCCTTGCCCGCGCCATGGCCGACCCGACCCTTGCCGTCGCCGACCACGACCAGCGCGGCGAAGCCGAACCGCCGTCCGCCCTTCACGACCTTGGCGACGCGGTTGATCGAGACCAGCTTCTCGACGAAATCGCCGTCCTCGCGATCCCGATCCCGGTCACGCCCGCCGCGCTCGCCCTTTTCGCCTCGTGCCATCTGTCCTGGTATCCCGTTCCTAGAACTGCAAACCGCCCTCGCGGGCCCCGTCGGCGAGCGCCTTCACCCGCCCGTGATAGAGATATCCGCCGCGGTCGAACACCACCGCCTCGACGCCGGCCGCCTTGGCGCGCTCGGCGACCAGGAGCCCGACCTGCTTGGCGGCGTCCTTGTCGGCGCCCGTCTTGAGCTTCGCCTTCAGATCCTTGTCGAGCGTGGAGGCGGCCGCGAGCGTCGCGCCTTTCGCATCGTCGATGATCTGGGCATAGATGTGCCGGCCCGACCGGAACACGGTCAGGCGCGGGCGCATCGCCTTGCGGCGCAGATTGGTGCGGACCCGCCGCTCGCGGCGGTCGAACAGCTTCAAAGCGTGTGCCATGGCGTCGCCTACTTCTTCTTGCCTTCCTTACGCAGGATGCGCTCGTTGTCGTACTTGATGCCCTTGCCCTTGTAGGGCTCCGGCTTGCGGAAGGCGCGGATTTCCGCCGCCACCTGGCCGACGCGCTGCCGGTCGGCGCCGCTGATCGTGATCTGGGTGGGCCTGTCGCACTTGATCGTCACGCCATCTGGGATCGGATAGATCACGTCGTGGCTGAAGCCGAGCTGCAGCTGCAGGTTCTTGCCCTGGACCTGAGCGCGGTAGCCGACGCCGTTGATCTCCAGGGTCTTGGTGAAGCCCTTGGAGACCCCGCCTACCATGTTGTTGACGAGGGCGCGCGTGGTGCCCCAGAGCGTGCGCGCACGCTGGGAATCCGAGCGCGGCGTCACCACGACCTTGCCGTCCTCGAGCTTGGCCTCGACCTCCTCGCTGAGCTTGAGGCTGAGCTCGCCCAGCTTGCCCTTGGCCTTGAGGACCCGGTTCGCGATTTCGACCGTGACCCCAGAGGGCACGTCGACCGGATGCTTGCCTACGCGCGACATGGCGAATTTCCCTAGAACACTCGGCAGAGGACCTCGCCGCCGAGATTGGCGGCGCGGGCCTCGTTGTCGGACATGACGCCCTTGGGCGTTGACAGGATGGCGATGCCGAGGCCGTTATAGACCTTCGGCAGGTCCTTGATCTTCGAATAGACCCGGCGGCCCGGCTTGGAGACGCGGGAGATCTCGCGGATGACCGGCTTGCCTTCGTGATATTTCAGCTCGATGTGCAGCTCGGCGATTCCGGGCGCGGTCTCCTCATGGGCGAAGTCGCGGATATAGCCCTCGCGCTTGAGCACCTCCAGCACGTTCGCGCGCAGCTTGGAAGCCGGGCTCGAGACGCTGGACTTGCGCGCCCGCTGTCCGTTGCGGATGCGCGTCAGCAGATCGCCGAGGGGATCACTCATCGTCATGGGTGTCTTCGATCCTCCTTACCAGCTCGCCTTGACCATGCCGGGGATCTGGCCCTTCGAGCCGAGCTCCCTGAGCGCGATGCGCGACAGCTTGAACTTGCGATAGAAGGCGCGCGGGCGGCCGGTCAGCTCGCAGCGGTTGCGGATGCGCACGGCCGAGCTGTTGCGCGGCAGCTCCGCGAGCTTCAGCTGCGCGGCGAACCGCTCCTCGATGGGCAGCGCCTGATCGCGCGCGACGGCCTTCAGGCGCTCGCGCTTGGCGGCATAGCGCTTGGCCATCTCGCGGCGACGCTTGTTCTTCTCGACGGCGCTCGTCTTAGCCATGGTTCTCTCTCTTCGTCCTTCAGCTCTGGAACGGCATGTCGAAGCCGCGCAACAAGGCCCGTGCCTCGTCGTCGGTCTTGGCGGTGGTCACGATGACCACGTCCATGCCCCGCACCTGGTCGACCCGGTCGTAGTCGATCTCCGGGAACACGATCTGCTCCTTCAGGCCCAGCGAATAGTTGCCGCGGCCGTCGAAGCTGTTCGCCGGCACGCCGCGGAAGTCGCGCACGCGCGGCAGCGCCACGGTGATCAGCCGGTCGAGGAACTCGTACATCCGCGCCTTGCGCAGCGTCACCTTGGCGCCGATCGGCATGCCCTGACGCAGCTTGAAGGTGGCGATCGACTTCTTCGCCCGGGTCACCACCGGCTTCTGGCCGGTGATGAGGCTGAGCTCCTGGACCGCGGCATCGACCCGCTTCTGGTCCTGCACGGCCTCGCCCACGCCCATATTGACCACGATCTTCTCCAGGCGCGGCGCCTGAAGCGGGTTCTCGTAGCCGAACTCCTTCATCAAGTTCGGCTTGACCACCTTCTCGTAATGCTCGCGCAAACGGCTCATGTTGAACTCGCCTTCAATCGATCGTCTCGCCGGAGCGCCGGGCCACCCGAACCTTGCGGCCGCCTTCCAGCACCTTGAACCCGACCCGCGTCGGCTGACCCGATTTCGGATCGAGATGGGCGACGTTGGAGACGTGGATCGGCAGCTCCTTGTCGACGATGCCGCCGCTGGGATTGGCCGCGCTGGGGCGCGTATGGCGCTTGGCCACGTTCACGCCCTGCACGATCAAACGGCTCTCCTGCGGCAGCACCTTGAGCACCTCGCCCTGCTTGCCCTTGTCGCGGCCGGTGATCACCACCACCCGGTCGCCCTTCTTGATCTTCAGCTTCGCTGACATCTGTTGACCCCGAGGCCCCGCCTACAGCACTTCCGGCGCGAGGCTGACGATCTTCATGAACTTCTTGGCCCTGAGCTCGCGCGTGACCGGCCCGAAGATGCGGGTGCCGATCGGCTCGCCCTGCTTGTTGATCAGCACCGCCGCGTTGCGGTCGAAGCGGATCGAGCTGCCGTCGGCGCGCCGGATCTCGCGCGCGGTGCGCACGATCACCGCCTGGTGCACGTCGCCCTTCTTCACGCGGCCGCGCGGGATCGCTTCCTTCACCGAGACGACGATGACGTCGCCGACGCTGGCGAAGCGGCGCTTGGAGCCGCCCAGCACCTTGATGCACTGCACCCGGCGCGCGCCCGAATTGTCGGCGACCTCCAGGTTCGTCTGCATCTGAATCATGGGATCAATCTCCTGCCGATCTCTCTCAAGCCTCAGGCCCGGGCGCCGGCTTCCGCCGCGCCGCCTTCGGCCAGCACCTCCCAGCGCTTGCGCTTGGAGATCGGCCGGCATTCGCGGATCTCGACCACGTCGCCGACCTTGAAGCGGTTCGCCTCGTCGTGGGCGGCGTACTTCTTCGACCGCGTGATGTACTTCTTGTAGATCGGGTGCATGACGCGGCGCTCGACGCGGACCACGATGGTCTTGTCGTTGGCGTCGCTCACCACCGTTCCCTTCAATACTCGCCTCGGCATCGTCTCTCTCGTCCCCTCAGGCCTGGCCGGCGTTCAGGATGGTCTTGATGCGCGCGATGTCGCGGCGCACCTGGCGCACCCGCGCTGTGTTCTCCAATTGCCCGCTCGCCCGCTGGAAGCGCAGGTTGAACGCCTCCTTCTTCAGCTCGAGCAGCTGGGTCTTGAGTTCGTCCGGCGTCTTGCCGCGCAGCTCTTCCGCCTTCATCTCAGGCCCCCTCGCCTTCGCCCAGGCGCGTCACGAACCGGGTCTTGATCGGCAGCTTGGCGGCCGCCAGCTCGAAGGCGCGCTTGGCCAAGTCGGTCGGCACGCCGTCGATCTCGAACATGATCCGGCCCGGATGCACGCGGACCACCCAGTATTCCGGCGCGCCCTTGCCCGAGCCCATGCGCACCTCGGCGGGCTTGCGTGAGACCGGCACGTCCGGGAAGACGCGAATCCAGACGCGGCCGGCGCGCTTCAAGTGACGCGTGATGGCGCGCCGCGCGGCCTCGATCTGGCGCGCGGTGACGCGCTCGGGCTCGACCGCCTTCAACCCGTAGGAGCCGAAGCTGAGCGTCGTGCCGCCCTTGGCCGCCCCGTGGATGCGGCCCTTGTGGGCCTTGCGGTATTTCGTTCGTTTCGGCTGAAGCATGGCTGTCTAGCTTTCTTCCGGGTTCCTAGCGGGCGACCTGCTGGTCGGCCAGCCGCTTGTCCTGCGCCAGCGGGTCGTGCGCCAGGATCTCGCCCTTGAAGATCCACACCTTGACCCCGCAGGTGCCGTAGGTGGTGAAGGCGGTCGCCTGGCCGAAATCGACGTCGGCGCGCAGCGTGTGCAATGGCACCCGGCCCTCGCGGTACCATTCCACGCGCGCGATCTCGGCGCCGCCCAGCCGGCCGCCGCAGGTGATGCGGATGCCCTGCGCGCCCAGGCGCATCGCCGACTGCACCGCGCGCTTCATGGCGCGGCGGAAAGCGACCCGGCGCTCCAGCTGCTGGGCGATGTTCTCGGCCACCAGCCGGGCATCCAGCTCCGGCTTGCGGATCTCGACGATGTTGAGCGCGACCTCGCCGCCGGTCCGCTTCGACAGGTCGCCGCGGAGCTTCTCGATATCGGCACCCTTCTTGCCGATGACAACCCCCGGCCGCGCGGTATGGATGGTGATGCGCGCCCGCTTGGCCGGCCGCTCGATCACGACCCGGCTCACGCCGGCCTGCTGCAGCCGCTTCTCCAGGTACTTGCGCAGCTCCAGATCCTCATGGAGCAGGTTCGCGTAGTCCTTGTCCGCGAACCAGCGCGAGTCCCAGGTGCGGTTGATGCCGAGCCGAAGCCCGATCGGATTGACTTTCTGGCCCATGGTTCAGGCGGTCTCCTCGCGTTCGCGCACGACTACGGTCAGGTTCGACCAGGGCTTCAGGATTCGCGCCGAGCGGCCGCGCGCGCGGGTGGCGAACCGCTTCATGACGAAGCTCTTGCCGACGGTCGCCTCGGCCACATAGAGCCGGTCGACGTCGAGCTGGTGGTTGTTCTCGGCATTGGCAATCGCCGCCTCGAGCACCTTGCGCACGTCCTCGGCGACGCGCCGCTTGGTGAAGCTGAGCTCGGCCAGCGCGGCGGCGGCGCTCTTGCCGCGGATCAGCTGCGCGACGAGGTTCAGCTTGCGCGGGCTGACCCGGATCATCTTGACCCCGGCCATGGCCTCGGTCTCATCGAGCCGGCGCGGATGGGATTTCTTGCTCATGCCCCGTCCTCTTACGCCCGCTTGGCCTTCTTGTCGGCCGCGTGGCCGTGGAAGGTCCGCGTCGGCGCGAACTCGCCGAACTTGTGGCCGATCATGTTCTCGGTCACGAGCACCGGCAGGAACTTGTGACCGTTATAGACGCCGAAGGTCAGGCCGACGAATTGCGGCAGGATCGTCGAGCGCCGCGACCAGGTCTTGATGATCTCGTTGCGGCCCGAGGCGCGGGACGCTTCCGCCTTCTTCAGCAGATAGCCGTCCACGAACGGGCCCTTCCAAACCGAGCGCGCCATATCCGCCGCTCCTCCTTACTTCGCCGCGTTCCGCCGGCGGACGATCCACCGGTTGGTCCGCTTGTTCTTGCGGGTTTTCTTGCCCTTGGTCGAGATGCCCCAGGGCGTCACCGGATGGCGCCCGCCCGAGGTGCGGCCCTCGCCGCCGCCATGCGGGTGGTCGATCGGGTTCATGGCGACGCCGCGCACATGCGGCCGGCGCCCGAGCCAGCGCGAGCGGCCCGCCTTGCCGATGACGATGTTCTGCTCGTCGGGGTTGGAGACCGCGCCGATGGTCGCCATGCAATCGGCCGAGACCATCCGCACCTCGCCCGAGGAGAGACGCAACAGGGCCATGCCCTGATCGCGGCCGACCAGCTGCACGTAGGTGCCCGCCGAGCGGGCGATCTGGCCGCCCTTGCCGATCTTCATCTCCACATTGTGGACGATGGTCCCGACCGGGATGTTCTTCAGCGGCATGGCGTTGCCGGGCTTCACGTCGACCTTGTTGCCCGAGACCACGACATCGCCGGCCTTCAGCCGCTGCGGAGCGAGGATGTAGCTGAGCTCGCCGTCCTCGTAGCGGATGAGCGCGATGAAGGCGGTGCGGTTGGGGTCGTATTCCAGCCGCTCCACCGTCGCCGGAACGTCGAACTTGCGGCGGCGGAAATCGACCACGCGATAGCGCCGCTTATGCCCGCCGCCCTTCTGCCAGGAGGTGATATGGCCGTGATTGTTGCGGCCGCCGGTCTTGCGCAGCCCTTCGGTCAGCGACTTGACCGGCTTGCCCTGCCACAGCTCGGAGCGGTCGACGATGACCAGCTGACGCTGGCTGGGCGTGACCGGTTTGAAACTTTTGAGCGCCATCTCGTCAGATCCCCGTCGTCACGTCGATGGACTGGCCCTCGGCCAGCGTGACCATCGCCTTCTTGAAGTCCGGGCGCTTGCCGAGGCGGCCGCGGAAGCGCTTGGTCTTGCCGAGCTGCCGGACCGTGTTGACGGCCACCACCTTGACCGAGAACAGGCCCTCGACGGCGGCCTTGATCTCCGGCTTGGTCGCGTCCAGCGGCACCTTGAAGGTGACCTGGTTGTGCTCGGAGCCGCGCGTCGACTTCTCGGTCACGACCGGCGAGCGCACGAGGTCGTACATGCGGTCCCTCGTCAGCTTCACCGCCTGCTTGTACTTCCAGGTCATTTCAGGCGCGCCTCCAGATGCTGCACCGCGTCCCGGCTCAGCACGAGCGTGTCGCGGCGCAGGATGTCGTAGACATTGGCCCCGGCCTGCGGCAGCACATCGACCCCGACCAGGTTCGAGGCGGCGCGGCGGAAATTCTCGTCCACCTCCGGGCCGGCGACGATCAGGACCGAGTTGAAGCCGAGCTTCTCCAGCCGTTCGGCCAGCGCGGCGGTCTTCGGGCTGTCGGCGGCGACGCTGTCGACCACGATCAGCTTGCCGTCGCGCTGCTTGGCCGAGAGCGCGCAGCGGAGCGCCAGCTTGCGCACCTTCTTCGGCAGCTCATGCGCGTGGCTGCGCACGACCGGGCCGAACACCACGCCGCCGCCGCGGAATTGCGGAGAGCGCAGGCTGCCCTGGCGGGCGCGGCCGGTGCCCTTCTGCCGGTACGGCTTCTTGGTCGTGCCGGAGACGTCGCTGATCCCCTTGGCCTTGTGGGTGCCGGCACGGCGCTTGGCGAGCTGCCAGTTCACCATGCGAGCCAGGATGTCCTTGCGCGGGGTGACGCCGAACACGGCCTCGTCGAGCTCGATCTCGCCGACCGTCTTGTTTTCGAAAGTGATGACCGGGCACTTCATGGCTCGTTCGTCCTTCAGCTCTCGGCCGCAGCGGGCTCGGCGGCGCCTGCGCCCTTGAGGCCGGCCGGGAACGGCACCTCCTTGGGCAGCGGGCGCTTGACCGCGTCCTTCACCAGGACATAGCCGCCCGGCGCGCCGGGAACGGAGCCCTGGATCAAGAGCAGGCCCCGCTCGACATCGGTCGAGACGACCTTCAGATTCTGCGTGGTGATGCGCTCGTCGCCGAGATGACCCGCCATCTTCTTGCCTTTGAAGACGCGGCCCGGATCCTGGCGATGACCGGTGGAGCCGTGGCTCCGGTGAGAGATGGAAACGCCGTGGCTGGCGCGCAAGCCGCGGAAATTGTGGCGCTTCATGACGCCGGCGAAGCCCTTGCCGATCGAGGTGCCGGTCACGTCGACGAACTGGCCCGGGATGAAATGGGCGGCCGAGAGCTCGGCCCCGACATCGATGAGGGCGTCGGCGCTGACGCGGAACTCCGCGACCTTGCGCTTCGGCTCGACCTTCGCCTTGGCGAAATGCCCGCGCTCGGCCTTGGTGACGTTCTTCACCTTGGCCGCGCCGACCCCGAGCTGGACAGCGTCATAGCCGTCCTTCTCGGCGGTGCGCACCGCCACGACCTCGCACTTCTCGATTTGCAGCACCGTGACCGGCACATGCGCGCCCTCGGCGTCGAAGACGCGCGTCATGCCGACCTTGCGGGCGATGAGACCCGAACGCATGTCCGTCAGCTCCCCATCACCTTGATCTCGACATTCACCCCGGCGGCGAGGTCGAGCTTCATCAGCGCGTCCACCGTCTGCGGGGTCGGATCGACGATGTCCAGGAGCCGCTTGTGGGTCCGGATCTCGAACTGCTCGCGGCTCTTCTTGTCGATGTGCGGCGAACGGTTGACGGTGAAGCGCTCCAGCCGCGTCGGCAGCGGGATCGGCCCGCGGACGCGCGCGCCCGTACGCTTGGCCGTGTTGACGATCTCGCTGGCCGATTGGTCGAGCACGCGATGATCGAACGCCTTGAGGCGGATGCGGATATTCTGGCTTTCCATGGGTCTTTATCCGTTCGCTTTGCTTTCCCGCCCCTGAGCCGTCAGGCGATGATGGAGGCGACGACGCCGGCGCCGACGGTGCGGCCGCCCTCGCGGATGGCGAAGCGCAGGCCCTCGTCCATGGCGATCGGTGCGATCAGCTCCACCTCCATGGTCACGTTGTCGCCCGGCATCACCATCTCGGTGCCCTGCGGCAGCACCACCTGCCCGGTCACGTCGGTGGTGCGGAAGTAGAATTGCGGCCGGTAGTTGGAGAAGAACGGCGTGTGCCGCCCGCCCTCCTCCTTGGTCAGGATGTAGGCCTCGGCCTTGAACTTGGTGTGCGGGGTGATCGAGCCGGGCTTGGCCAGCACCTGGCCGCGCTC
>JAREAF010000299.1 GCA_029240475.1 Rhodospirillales bacterium
GGCGCGGAGCCGTGCGTCGCCTGCGCCATGGCGATGTCGCCGCGGCCGATGCAGAGGCCGGGCGCCATGCCGAGCCCGCCCACGAGCCCCGCCGCCTCGTCCGTCAGGATGTCGCCGAACATGTTGGTGGTCACGACGGTGTCGAAGCTCTGCGGGTCGCGCACCAGCCGCATGGCGAAGGTGTCGACGATCACCTCGTTCACCTCGACGTCGGGATAGGCCTCCGCCGCGCGCCGGCACTCCTCGACGAACATCCCGCAGCCGAGCTTGAAGACGGTGTTCTTGTGCACGATCGTCAGCCGCTTGCGACGCGCGCGCGCAATCTCAAGCGCCGCCTCGGCGACCTTGCGGCTGCCCTCGCGCGTGATGACGCGCACCGAGATCGTCACGCCCTCGGTCGGGCGGAACTCGCCGCAGCCCGCCACCACGTTGCGGTCGGGCTGGAAGCCTTCGTTGTTCTCGCGGACGATCACCAGATCGATATCGTCATAGAGGCAGCCGATATCCGGATAGGAGCGCGTCGGCCGCACATTGGCGAAGAGGTCGAAGCTCTTGCGAAGGATCGGATGCGGATTGATGGCCTCAGGCACCTTCGGATATTCGCGGTGGCCGATCGGGCCGAGGATCCAGCCGTCAAGCCTGTGCAAGGCATCCATGGTCTCTTGGGGCAAGGTGTGGCCCACCTCATCCAGCGCCTTGCGTCCGATCGGCAGCGGGCGCCAGTCGATGACGAGGCCGCACCGCTCGGCCGCGAGCGATGCCACCTTCACCGAGGCGGGCACGACCTCGTGGCCGATATCGTCCCCTTCGAGGATTCCGATCGATAGGTGAGCCTTGGTCTGAGCCATCAAAGCAACCCGCGCGCAATGCCGCCATCGGCGTTCACCGCCTGGCCGGTGACGTAGCTGGCCTTCGGGCTGGCCAGCCAGGTCGCCAGCACCGCCACCTCGTCGGGCTCGGCGAAGCGGCCCATTGGAATTTCCTTCGAGAACTCCGCCACCACCTCCTCGCGCGTGAGTTTCCGCTCGGCGGCCATCTTGTCGGCGCGGCTGGTCCAGAGCGGCGTCAGGGTGCGCCCCGGCCCGACCCAGTTCACGCGGATGCCCTCGCCCGCCAGCTCGCCCGCGAGCGTCTTCGAAAGCGCCAGGAGCCCCGCCTTGTGCACGTTGGAGACGATCTGATGCGCATAGGGCATCTTCGCCGAGGCCGCCCCCAGCATGACGATGGCGGGCTGGCGCCCCTTGCGCAGCAGCGGCAGCGCGGCGCGGATGCAGCGCACCGTGGAGAGCAGGTTCAGCGTGTAATTGGCGATCCAGTCCTCGTCACTGAGGTCCTCGAAGGCGGAGCGCACGCTCCCCCCGACCGCGGTCACCAGCGCGTCCAGCCCGTCCCAGCCAAGCGCGCCCATCAGCCGGTCGGCGGCGCCGGGCTGCGTCACGTCGGCCGCCGCCGAACGCGGCCGCCGCCCGGTGGCCCGCTCGATCTCCGCCGCGGCTTTGGCAAGGTTGTCGGGATTGCGCGAGGCGATCGCCACCTCGCCGCCCTCGGCCGCCATCTGCCGGGCGACGGCAAGGCCGATCCCGTAGCTGCCGCCGACGACGAGGCAGCGCCGGCTTTCAAATCCGAGTTCCATGCACCAACTCCAACGCCTTGCGGAACAGAGCGAACACGGCCAGCACGGTCGACGAGATCACGGCGATGCGCATCACATGGAAGGCGGTCACCGTCGCCGGATCGATATGCATCGCCTGCGCGGTGATCACCATCTCGGTCACGGCCGCCGGCGCGAGCGCGAGGAAGCTGGTCATGAAGTCCAGGTCGGAGGCCATGGTCAGCACCACCGCGCCTGCGGCTGCCGCGGCGACCATCAGGAGCGAGACGCAGAGCCCCGCCAGCGCGACGCGCGGCAGCTTGACCAGCACCTCGCGCCGGAACCGGCAGCCAAGGAACACGCCGATGAGGATCTGCGCCACCACGATCAGGCTCCAGGGCACATGCACGATGAGGATCCCCGTCGCGCCCAGGAGCGCGCCGATGAAGATCGGCCCGACCAGCCACGGGTTGGGAAAGGGCGTGAATTTGAACAGCCGCGCGCCGCCATAGGCTAGGAGGAGGCCCAGCGCGACCAGCAGAAGGTTGTGCGAGGCCATGTCCCGCGCCTCGGGAACATTGCCGGGCTCGCCCAGCGCGAAGACGAGGAATGGGACCGTGCTCACCACCGTGGCGACGCGGATCGCATGGGTGATCGAGACCGCGCCGGCATCGGCCCCGCGCTCCTGGGCGACCACGGCCATGTCGGCCATGCCGCCGGCGGCGGTCGCGAAGAACGCGGTGCGGTAGTCCACAGCGGCCAGCCATGCGAAGAGCAGCGCGGCCACCATGGTGAAGGCGATCACGTACAGGGTCGCGACCGCCATATGCGGCATGAGCGCCAGGGTCGCGGCGAGCACCGGCGGCGTGAAGCGCATTCCGACGGCGAGGCCGACCGCCACCTGCCCCAGCTCGCGCCCCATCGGCAGGTAGTCTACGTTGAAGCCCAGCGCGGCGCCCGCTCCGCAGACGAAGAACGGGCCGAGCATCCACGGCAATGGCATGCCGATCCGCCAGGCGAGATAGCCGCCGACGGCCGCGGCGGCGAGCGTGAGCGCGATGCGCAGCGCGCGCCACCGCGGCGAAACCCGCGAAAGCGGTGCGGCGGCCGTGGCTGCTCCGGTCTGCGATGCCTCGGCGCGCGCGTCCACCCCCCGCTCCTTTCTAACTGCGCGACAGGGCGGCGGTGAGCCGTCCGACCTGTTTCACCCGCTCCAGCTCCGCCACGAGTTCCACCACCTGCTCCGCCTTCGCCATGTTCCAGCCGGCGAACTCGGCGCATTCGCGGAACTTGGCCGCGACCTCGTCATAGCTCATCGGCTGGGCCGGGCTGCCCTTGCCGAAATCGGCCGAGCCGGAGATGCGCCGGCCGTCCTTCAGCTCGATGTCGATGTAGGTGGTCATCTTGTGATAGCCGGCGGCCTCGGCGCGCTCATCGACGCCGAAATCCACCTTGGCCAGCAGCGCCTGCACGTCGGGCCGCAGCACCGTCTCGTCGGTGAATTCGTTCAGACCCGCGCGTCCATCGAGCAGCAGGATCGCCATGCAGAATTCCATCGAGAACTTCGCCTGCAGCTCGTTCCGCGGCCGGTGATGGATCAGGGCGTTCGGCATGTTGGAGTTCGTGCCGACACGCACTCTGACGACCTGGTCGGCGCGTATCCCGTGCTCGCGGATGAGGCGGAGCATCTCGGTCATGCCGGGATGGGTGAGCGAGCCGGAGGGGTGCGGCTTGATGGAGATGCCGGGCTCGGCAAAGGTCCAGGGCCGCCCGAGCCTGCCCAAGATGGCATCGGGGCTGTAGCCGCCCCCGGCTGCATTGAAGAAGCCGCGCGGGGCTTCGAGGATCTTGTCGGTGGCGGTCCAGCCATAGGAGGCGAACTGCGCGGCGACGACGCCGCTCTCCGAGGACCGGCCGGCATGAAACGGCTTGGTCATGGTGCCGAAATTCTCGCGCAGGCCGGCGGACTGGCTGCCGGCGATGGAGAGGGCGCACGCGATCGCCTCTTCGTCGAGGCTCATCAGGCGCGCCGCTGCGGACGCCGCGGCGAAGGTCCCGCAGGTCGCGGTGGAGTGAAACCCGCTCTGGTAATGGCGCGGGTGGATCGCCTCGGCGATCTTGCACTCGACCTCGACGCCGAGATGATAGGCCAACATGACCTCGCGCCCGCTCGAGCCGAGCGCCTCCCCGACCGCCAGCGCGGCCGGCAGCGCGGGCGCGGTCGGATGGGTCAGCAGCCCATAGACGCGGTCCGGCGCGACGGCGAGCTGCGTGTCGTCATAGTCATCGGCATGGATGCCGACCCCGTTGGCGAAGGCCGCGAAGCGCGGCGCCACCTTCAGCTCGGAGCCGATCACCGTCGCCGGCCCGCGTGCCTGACCAAGATCCGCCAAGTGACGCCGCACGAGCTCGCCCGATTTCGCGACCGAGCCCGAGAGCGCCAGCCCCAGCCCGTCGAGAATCGATTTCTTGCCGAGCGCGATCACCTCGTCGGGCAGGTCCTCGAGCCCGGTCTCGTGCACGAAGCGGGAGACGTAGCGGGTGACTTCAGGGCTCGTGGCACGCGCCGTGGCTGGAGTTTCGGCCGGACGCGCAGACTTGCTCATGCGGGTCTCCCTCGGGGTCCGCGCGCCTATCGCCGCGTTGGAACGCGCCCCGGCAAGAGGTGTTGGCTGGCTCGGGTCCCTCGATAGTGGACCTGCTCAATGATTGTCAACAGTCGGTTCCGTTTCAGGCGAAATCGCCTGTAACTTAGCTGGTTTTTGACCAGGACCGCGGACACAGTGTTGACAGCTTGTGGCACGCTGCCTAGCGTGCCTGGACCGGCGAGCCAAGAACAGCAAGGGCCAAGGCGGCACCTGGCCCACAGGGAGGAACGGCATGGCGAAATCCGTTTTCACCAGACGCAATGCTTTGAAGCTGGCCGCCTTCGGCGGCGCTGCCGCGGCCGTGGGCTTAGGCAAGCCCGCGATCTTGCGCGCGCAGAACTATCCGAGCCGGCCGATCAACGTGATCGTTCCATTCGCCACCGGCGGCTACAACGACCGCCTCGCGCGCGCATCGGCGCCGTTCCTCGAGAAGGAGCTGGGCCAGCCGCTGGTGATCGTCAACCAGCCCGGCGGCAACACCATCCTCGGCCACTCCTACTTCCTGCAGCAGCCGCAGGACGGCTATGCCATCCTCTGCACCTCGGCCTCGCCCTACATCCCGCTCTCGATCCTGCTCTACAACGCCCCGTACAAGGCCGAAGATTTCTGGATGATCAACCTGCCGTCGC
>JAREAF010000300.1 GCA_029240475.1 Rhodospirillales bacterium
GATGATCGTGTTCGTCGTGCCGATCCCGAGCGCCGCCGCGATCGCCAGCGCCAGGATGATTGGCGGAAAGCACAGGACGAGATCGGTAAGCCGCGTGATCAGCTCCTCGATCCGGCCGCGCGCATAGGCCGCAATGCCGCCGAGGAGCGTTCCGACGACCGCGGCGACGACGACAACAACGACGCCGGTCGTGAGCGAGATGCGGGCGCCGTGGAGGAGGCGGGTCAGCACGTCGCGGCCGAGCGCGTCGGTGCCGAGCCAATGCGCCGGCGACGGCGGCTGCAGGCGCACCGTCACCTCGACGGTGTCAGGGTGGTAGGGCGTGAGCAGCGGCGCGAAGATCGCGATCAGCACCCACGCCAGGATGATCGCGGCACCCGCGGCCGCGAGCCCGTATCGGCGGCGCCAGCGCTGCGCCCGGGTTCGCACCGGCGCGACCGCGAGCACGGTCGAGTGCGAATCGACGAGCGCCGTCACCGCACCACCCGCGGATCGAGCAGGGCGTAGCTGATGTCGATCAGAAAGTTGATCACGAGATAGACGAGCGCAACGACGAGGGTGATGCCCATGATGGCGGGGAAGTCGAGCGCCGCCGCGCTCCGGAAGGTGTAGCGGCCAAGCCCCGGCCAGGAGAAGATCGTCTCGGTCATGACCGCGCCGGTCAGCAGGTTCGCATAGGCAAGGCCGCCGAGCGTCACGACCGGGATCAGCGCGTTCGGCAGGACGTGCCCGCGAACGATGGTACGCTCGCGCAGGCCCTTGGCGCGCGCGACGCGGACATAGTCCTGGCCGATCGTCTCGAGCATGCTCGCCCGGGTCGTGCGCGTGATCAGGCCAAGCGTCGCCGCGGCGAGCACGATCGAGGGCAGTACGAGATGGGCAGCGGCGTCGCGGAACGCCTCCCAGTCGCCTGCGATGATCGAATCGACCAGGTAGAGACCGGTCACGGTCTTTGGCGCGAAGGCGATCGGGTCGAGCCGCCCAGGGCCCGGCGCGATCTCGAGCCCTCCGTAGAACACCGCCAGCATGATGAAGGCGAGCCAGAACGTCGGCGACGAGACGCCGATCAGGGACACCACGCGGGCGAGGTGGTCGATCCAGCTGTCGCGTCGCACCGCCGCAACAATCCCGAGCGGGATGCCGACGATGAGTGCGAGCAGGAAGCCGGCGGTCGCGAGCTCGAGCGTCGCCGGCGCGAACTGTGCTATGTCGGCGAGCACCGGGCGCTGGGAGGCGATCGACTGCCCGAGGTCACCGTTGATCAGACCCTTCAGGAAGACCAGGTACCGCTGCCACAGGGGCAGGTCTAGGCCGTATTTCGCCCGCCATTCGGCGACAAATTCCTTGTTCGACGCGGCGACGTCGCCGAGCTGCGCCAGCACCGGATCGCCCGGCACCGTGTTGGCGATGAGAAAGATCACGAGCGTTGCGAGGAGCGCCATGACGAGCGTGATCGCGAGCCGCGAGACGATGTAGCGAGCCAAGGCTCAGGCGTCCGGACGCGCGGCGGCGAGGGCTCGCGGGCGCGCCCCCGATGTCGTGATCGACGCGGTCGCCTTCAGCGCTTCCTCCCCATCGCTCTTGTGATCCAGTCCGCGCGCGACCGCCGCCTGATTAGGCTTTAACATGCCGGCAAAAATTAGGTCTGACCAGATGGCGCTTTCCTAGCGGGCTGTCCTGGAGACCGCCGGAGCGACGAAGGAGTGCCATGCCGCGAATCTTCCTGACGCACAGCTCCGACATGCTGCGCAACTATTACGGCGAGGGTGCCGTCGCGGCGCTGCGGGAGGTGGCCGAGGTCGTCATCAACCCGACCGGACGGGTGCTCGACGCCGAGGCGCTCATCCGGCATGGCCAAGGCTGCGAGATTGTCGTCTCCGACCGGCAGACGCCGGGTTTCCCCACCTTCTTCGAGAGCGCCCCCGAACTCGTGGCGTTCGTGCGTTGCGCCGTCGATATCCGCAATGTCGACGTGCCGGCTGCAAGCCGCAACGGGATCCTGGTCACGCGCGCGACGCCGGGCTTCGCCGCCTCCGTCGCGGAGCTCGGGCTCGGGCTCATGATCGACCTCGCCCGTGGCCTCACCGATGCTGCGACCACTTACCGTACGGGACAGGCGCCAGAGGCGCGCATCGGGCGCCAGCTCAGGGGCTCGACGCTCGGCATCATCGGCTACGGCGTCATCGGCCAGCATCTCGCCGGCATCGCCAAGGCGATCGGCATGACGGTGCTGGCGAGCGACCCCTACAAAGCAATCGACGAAGGCGGCGTCGCCCAGGTCTCCTTCGAGGACCTCCTGGCGCGCTCCGATTTCGTCGTCTGTCTCGCAGTCGCCACCGAGGAGACCGAGAACCTGATGAACGCCGCGGCGTTCTCGCGCATGAAGCCGTCGGCCTACTTCATCAACCTTTCCCGCGGCAACCTCGTCGACGAGCCGGCGCTTGCCGCGGCGCTCGACAAGAAGACGATCGCTGGCGCTGCCATGGATGTCGGCCGCGCCGCGGACCAGATGCCTTCGCTCGAGCTCGCCCGCCGCCCCGACGTGCTCGCGACGCCGCATGCGGCCGGGCTCACGCCGGCCGCCATCGAGCATCAAGCCTTCGACACCGTCACCCAGGTTCGGGCGCTGTGCGCCGGGGAGGTCCCCCCGCATGCGGTGAATGTCGAGGCGGCGACCCGGCTTTCCCGCCTTCGGCAAGCAGGGCGGCCGTGAGCGCGTGGCTCCGGGCGGCTGGATGAGAATGGGCACCACGTCAATTGAACGTCGGTCTGGCGGCGCCATCTCACAATCCTACTAGCCTGGCGTTGGGCATGGTCCCAACCTGTACCTCGGGCTCAGTGGATTACTCGCCGGGCCGGTCAGTCGCGTAGCTCCGGTCCGGCGAGCCCACCTCCAGAAGCGGTGCCCCCCTGTTCGACACCCCCCTCGCCGTCGGGCGGTTTCGCAGTCATGCCAAAGGGCTTCCTGGAGCCTGTGGGGGTGTTCGAGCTCACCCACCCCGTCGCGAAGGAGGAGTCCGCTTAGCGTCACAATCTTCCGCCGGAAGTGTTTGCATAATTCGAGAAGAGCAGCCGGAGCCCGCTTGCTGAACGAAGGTCCGGTTATGGGCGCTGCATCAAGCAACGGGAACGGCGAGGATGGGCGCAATGTGGCCAGGCGGCTCGAAGTGGCCGAAAGCGGAATGACCGCTTTTGGGCTGCTTCCCGGCAAAGCGGACGCTGATCTTGGCACGCCGCTCGGCAGTGTCTGACCCCAAGCGGACCTACGCGCCCGAGCGGACGAAGCCACGTGCGTGACTAGAATTATGCTCAGCTTCTCGTGGCGGGCCCCCCGTTCAATCCAAGAAGCCGGCCCGCCGTGGGAAATACAAAACGAGGTCCGGGAAGGCCATGCACAGAGCCACGGCGAGCATCTGTAGCGCGACGAACGGGACGATGCCGCGATAGATGTGGACCATAGTGACCGAGCTCGGCACGGTACCCTTCATGTAGAAAAGGGCGAACCCGAAGGGAGGCGTCAGGAACGCGGACTGCATGTTCACGGCGAGCAGGATCGCGAACCAGAGCAGGATGACCTCTTTGCCAACGAGGAAGGTCCCGAAGTCGGCTTTCGCCAGGATCGGCGCGAAGACCGGGATGACGATGAGGCAGATTTCAATCCAGTCGAAGAAGAAGCCCATGATGAAGACGAGGAGCATTACGAAAATCATGATCTCCCAGCCACTGTCGATACCGATCGCCTTGAGGAGCTCGACAACGAGGTCGTCCCCCCCGAGCGCCCGGAAGACGTAAGCGAACAGCGTCGCCCCAAAGACGATGAAGAACACTAGCGCGTTGGTCAGAGCCGAGGAGAACATCGTCTCGCGAAGTATCGCGAGGTTGAAGCGCCGATTAGCGATAGCGAGGATGATCGCGCCTGCGCAACCGACTCCCGCCGCCTCGGTTGGCGTCGCCCAGCCTCCGAAGATCGAGCCGAGCACGAGCACGATAAGGAACGCTGGCGGAGCAAAGCTCTTCGCAACGAGCGTTGCCAGCTCCGCGCCCGATTGCGGCCCCTCATGGGCGCCAAGCGGCGGGGCGAGATCCGGACGCATCCAGCAAATTGCTACGAGATAGATGACGTAAAGAGCGCTAAGCGCGAGGCCGGGCACGATGGCGCCAAGAAAGAGCGTCCCGACCGGGACCTGCATCAGGTCGCCCATGATCACGAGCATGATGCTCGGCGGGATCAGAATCCCGAGCGTGCCGGCAGACGCGATGGTGCCGACCGAGAGTTCCTTCTGATAGCCCCTCTGCAGCATCGGCGGCAGTGCGATTAGCGTCAGCATGACCACGGATGCACCGACGATGCCGGTCGTCGCGGCCATGATGGTGCCGAGCAGCGTCACGGCGATTGCAAGCCCGCCTGGGACCCGCCGCAGCAGGACCTGAAGGGTGTGTAGCAGGTCCTCAGCGACGCGGCTCTTCTCGAGCATCGTTCCCATAAAGATGAATAGCGGAACGGCGACGAGCACTGGATTCTGAACAGCCTGGCCGTAGATGCGCGGCAGGAGGTTGGCGAACTGGTCGTGGCTGAAGACGCAGCCCATGATGCCGAGAAACCCGAAGAGAATGCCCGTTGCGCCGAGCACGAAGGCCACGGGATAACCGATGAACATCACGACGGTTAGCGCCGCAAACATAATGAGAGCGAGGTGGTCGACGACGATGTCAAGCATCTCGGCTTACCCAGCAGGAGCAGTGGTGCGACACGTCGCGATCGGCCTGCCGAACAGGATTGCGACCTGCCGGATCGCGACGGAGACCACTGCGAGCAGCACGCTCCAGAAGGCGAAGTACAGGAAGCCCTTTACGATCCACCG
>JAREAF010000301.1 GCA_029240475.1 Rhodospirillales bacterium
GGCCGTGCCCGTGCCGGATCCGGAGGTGCATCAGAAGCGGATCGTGCTGGAAGGCGTGCTGCCCAGCGCCACCAACCTGCCGCAGGGCTGCCCCTTCTCGACCCGCTGCCCGCGGAAGATCGGGGCGATCTGCGACACAACGCCGCCGCCCGAGCAGCGGACGGCGAGCGGGCATCGCATCCTCTGCCATATCCCATTGCCGGAGTTGAGCCGCGTCGATCCGGTGGTCTCCTCGGCGGCCGAGTGATCGTCCGCAGGAGGGTAATAAAGCTCCCGTAATAGGGAACAATCTCCTTGTAACCTGATATTTTCCTGTCGTCTAATCTCTCCACCGCGACGCGGCGGTGGAGGCGTGCATGTTGAGAGTACTGGCAGCCCTAGCCATCTTGCTGACGGCCGGGAGCGCGTCGGCCACAACGACCAAGCCCTTCGAAACTGGCGGGAATTGGTACGGCGAGGCTCATTTCGACGAGAGCGACGGGCACTTCGTGTTCTGCGCGATCACCGCTGACTACCAGAGCGGGATCCGGCTCGGAATGTTCATGGCGCCGGACTTCCAGCTCGGCGTATCCATGCAAAACCCGTCCTGGAACATGCAGACGGGGTCGACTTTCGATGTCGATCTCAACGTCGACCGCCGCTGGAGCCGTCGCATTCAGGCCAAGGTGGTGGATCCCGCGACGGTGTTCGTCTTCATCGGCGACGACCCGGTGGGCGTGGAGGCATTGCGCAGAGGCTATGGGCTGACGGTCCAGAGCGGCGATCAGACCTACGGCTTCGATCTCGTGGGCAGCAATCGTGCGCTGGCCCAGGCTTCGCGCTGCGTGCTGGCGCATGCAGGAGGGGGCGCCAACCCCTTCACTGCGGGAACGGAAGGGAGTAGCCAAACGGCGGCCGATCAGGTGGCCGGCCTGCTCTTAGCGTCCGGAGTGGAGAACGCCGTCATGATGACCCCCGAGCAAGCCCGCGACACGTGGGGCGAGGGGCATGTCGGCTGGTACATCCAGAACGGCGTCGGCGCCATGTTCACCGACGAGACGAACGGGCGCTCGCCCGACGCCTTCATGAACGATTTCATCGCCAAGACGGGGTCGAGTTGCGGGGGAGAATATTCCAGCAGCTTCAAGCCCGCCCCCGTGCCCGGCATGCGCCGCTTCTTCAGCACCTGCCGTCGAGGCGAAGTCGTCGCCCATGTGTTCGGCATCATCGTATTCTTCGACGATGGCGATGCAATGTCGGTCATTCATTTCTCCGATGACGCTTCGCTGGCGGCCGTCTCGGCCGCGGACGAGCGGATCGTGAATGGGCTGGTGGCATGGGGCGCCCAATAGGCGGCCGTACCTCACGCCAAGCTGCGCGCCATCCCCGCCAGGCGCACGAACCCGAGCTGCGCGAACTCCGCTGAAAGCGTTTCGAGCGCCTTCGCCGCCTCGCCGCCCTTCGGCGATGCCAGGCGACGCGCCGCCAGCCGTGCAAACCGGATCAAAAGGTCCGTGTAGCGCAACGGCTCCTGGCTTGTGACCGCTTCGAGGCCCTCGGCCCAACGCGGCAGATCCTGCCAGGCGCCGCGCTCGAGGTCGGCTTCGATGATGGCGCGATAGAACCAGAGGTGGTTGTGGGCGAGGGTGCCGCGTTCGAGCAGCGTCAAAGCCTCGTCTCTTGCGGACCGCATCTCCGCGTGGTCAAGCGCGGCGGCGGCGAGCTCGCCCAGCACGATGCCGCCGATATATTCCAGCCCCGTCTCGCGCGCGAGCGCCACGGCTTCCCGGCTCCGCGCCACCGCGGTCGCGCGATCGCCGGAAATGCGCGCGAACTGCGCCATGAAGCCCAGGCTTTCCGCTTGGAACCGGCGGGCCTTGAGTTCCACCGCGACGACGTGGCCCGCTTCCAGCGCTTCTTTCGCCTGGTCCAGTCGATCCAGCTCCAGGTTGGTGGCGAAGACGAGGTGATGCGCGATGATCTCGCCGCGGCGGTTGCCAACCCGGCGCGCCGCCGCGACGGCCGAGTGTCCAAGCTCGAGGGCGGCGTGCACCTCTCCGCTGAACAAACGGGTGAAGGCGAGCATCGGCAGGTTGGCCACTTCGATCCGGCCAAGCCCATGCTCGCGCGCAAGCGAGACGCAACGGCCGAACGCGTCGGCGGCGCTGCGCATCCGCCCCTCGGCGTATAAGGCGTCGCCGAGGCCGCTCAGCGCCAAGGCTTCCAACTCCGCCGAGCCGGCGAGACGCCCGAACTCAAGGGCCCGTTCGTGCTCCGCCCGGCTTTCGCGCACCCGCGCCCGCGGGAAATAGAGGCTGCCGCGCAGGTAGTGGATTCGCGACCGTTCCGCGTCCATGCGGAGCGAGGATGCGATCGGCTCGGCCTTGTCCAGCTCGGCCAGGGCGTCGTCGATCCGGTCCGAGATGCGCATCGCGGCGGCGAGACCGATGCGCGCCCGGCACTCGTGCGCCGGCTCTGCCGCGAGCGCGAGCGCATCTTCGTACGCCGCCGTCGCCTCGCCGATCCGGCCGAGATCGTGCAGCAACGAGCCGCGCTCCAGCGCCAGTGCGTGCCGCATCCGGTCGGCTCCCGCAGCCTCGGTCCCTTCCTCGATCAGGCGCAGCGCCTCCTCCAGGCGATAGGACGCACGCGCCGCTGCCGCCGCTTCGAGGTAGGCGCCCGCGGCGGCGGGATCGTTGGCGCGTCCCAGATGCTGTGCGTGCAGCCCCGGATCGCGGGCGCGGTACCAATCGGCCGCCCGGCGATGCAGCGCCTCGCGCCGCGTCTTCGGAAGCGAGGCGTAGATCGCCTCGTGGACCAGCGCGTGGGCGAAGGCGACGTCCTCTCCGCCGGGCCGCAAGAGGCCCTGCGAGACCAGCATGTCGATCGCGGCCAGCGGCTGCTCGGAGAGGTGCCGCAGGCCCTGCAATGAGAAGCGCTGCCCAAGCACCGCAGCCGTCTGGAGCAGGCGTTTCTGCTCGGGCTGGAGGCGGTCGGCGCGGGCCAGCACCAGGCTCTGGATCGAGCCGGGCAGGGCGCTGCCCAGGCTCTCGTCCGCATGGCGGACCAGCTGAACCAGGAACAGGGGATTGCCTTCGGCGCGGTCGATGAGCGCGCCGAAATCCGGGCCTGGCCGGCCGAGGAGGACGCCGGCGAGCGACAGGCTGTCGGCGCGGCTCAGGGGCGCGAGATCCAGCGTCACCAGCGGTACCCCGCGCAGCCCCGTGCGCCATGCCGCGTCGAGAGGGTCTCCGGCCATCCGGGTCGTCAGCAGCAAGATGCAGGGCTTATCGGCAACGGCAGAGCCGAGCGCCGCGAGGCGGGACAGCATGGCCGGATCGGCCCAATGCACATCCTCCACGATCAGCAAACGCGGCGAGCGCTCGGCGGCCGCCGCGACCAGCTCCGACAGGAGCCGCTCGATCGCTTCGGTGCGCGCCTGGGCCGGCATGGCGGCGTAGAGCGTTCGCGTTTCATCCTCGAGCGGCAGGTCGAGCAGGCCGGCCAGGGCTGCACGCTCCGGACCGCCGACGAACCTGTCGCAAGCCGCCTGCAGGGCCATCCGCCTCGCCTGCTCGTCGACCCCGGCCGGGAGATCGAGCAGGGCCGCCGCCAGCACGCGGGTCGCGTCGCGCTCCCGCCCGCCCCCGAAATCGACGATCGCCGCCTTCGCCGCCACGAAGCCGCGCTCGCGCGCCATGTCCTCGATCGCCTCGATGAGACGCGTCTTGCCGATGCCGGCTTCGCCGCGCAGCACCACCACTTGCCCGGCTCCGGACTCGCGGCAACCCTCGAGCATCGCGACGATCTGTCGGACCTCGCGACTCCTTCCGATGAGGGGAGGCGCCATCGCCGATCCGCTTTGCGTGCGTTTGCCTCGCAGACGCCAGATCGGGACCGGCGCCTCAAACCCGGCGACGTTGGTGGCGCCGGTCGGCTCCAGCTCGAATCGCTCGCCGATGGCCATGGAGACGCTGTCCGAGACGAGCGTCTCGCCCGCTCCGGACAGCTCGCACAGCCGAGCGGCCAAATTCACGGAGGGGCCCGTGACGGTATAGGCCCGATGCAGGCTGCTGCCGCTCGGGCTGGCCATGACCGTGCCCGCGGCGATGCCGATGTGGAGCGGCAGCGCGCCGCCGTCCGGGGCGGGCACGGACAAGCCATGCAAGGCCTCGGCACAGAGCGCCGCGCGCTCCGGATCGTTGTCGTGCGCGACCGGCGCGCCGAACACCGCCATGAGGCTGTCGCCGATATGCTTGTCCACCGAGCCGCCAAAGCGGACGACCTGCGCGTCGGCGCTTTCGAAAAAGCGGTCGAGCCAGCCCTGCAAGGCCTCGGGATCGACGCGGTTGGACAGCGCGGTAAAGCCGACCAGGTCCGCGAACAGCACGGTCGCCGGGCGCAATTCCGGCTGCAGGGGCGCCGCCTCTCCAGACGTTTCCGCCCGCAGGCCCGCACCGCAACCGCCGCAAAAGCGCTCGCCGGGAAGGTTGGCGAACCCGCAAGCCGGGCAGGCCGTCGGCAGAGCCGCGCCGCAGCCGCTGCAAAAGCGCCGGCCATCCCGATTCTCCGACTGGCAGCCTGGACAGCGCATTCCGTTCGTCGCAGCCCCCCGACCGCCGCCCAGATTAGCCGAAGAAGGGGAGCCGGCGCGCGGAAAGTGGGGGGACCCTGGCCTCCTCCCGACGCTTCGACTACGGTCTTGCCGCGCAAGTCCTTCGATCCGGGCACATCCTCAATGGCCAAACCGCCCCGACCGTCTCCCGGCCTGATCCGGACGATGGAGAAGGCCCTGCAAGATCACCGGGCGGGGCGGCTCGCCGATGCCGAGCGTGGCTATCTGCAGGTCCTGTCCGCCGATCCCGACAATCCCGA
>JAREAF010000302.1 GCA_029240475.1 Rhodospirillales bacterium
GCGGATCGGCTTCGGCTGCTTCTGGGGCGAGGTCCAGACCGCGATCCATAAAGGCCTGGGCTGCCTCGGCCTGGTGACCGACGGGGGCGTGCGCGACCTCGATGCCGTGGCGCCCGAGTTCCAGGTGCTGTGCGGCAAGGTCACGCCCTCGCATGCCTGGGTCCACAGCATCGCTCACGGCGGCACGGTCGACGTGTTCGGGATGGTGGTGCGCTCGGACGACCTGATCCACGCCGACCGCCACGGCGCAGTCGTGATCCCGCCCGAGGTCGCGCGCGAGGTGGCCGACGCCGCCCGCCTCTGCGGCCGCCGCGAGGAGCCGATCCTGAACGTCGCCCGCAGCCCCGACTTCTCTCTCGAAGCCCTGGAGCGCGCCATGGCCGAGGCCGCGGAGATCCACTAGGCCGCAACGGCGTGAGCCAGCATGGCGTCCGCTCGAAGTCTTGAGTGCCAACGTGACGACGAAGGACCCGCACATGATTGACGAGCTGGTCTTCTACACCAACCCGATGTCGCGCGGGCGCATTGTGCGTTGGATGCTCGAGGAGGTCGGGCAACCTTACCGAACCGAGCTCCTCGAATACGGTCCGACGATGAAGTCGGCTGAGTATCTGGCTATCAACCCCATGGGCAAGGTGCCGGCGCTTCGTCACGGCGGCGCGGTGGTGACGGAATGTGCCGCGATCTGCTGCTATCTCGCCGATGCGTTCCCGGATGCCAGACTGGCGCCTCCGCCCGGCGACCGGCTGCGCGGGCCATACTATCGCTGGCTGTTTTTCGCCGCCGGTCCGGTCGAAGCGGCCGCGAGCAATCAGGCGCTCGGTCTGGAAGTGCCTGCCGAGCGCCAGGCCATGGTCGGCTATGGCAGCCTCGCGGATGTGATGTCCGCGCTCGAGGCTGCGCTCTCCGGGCGCGAATATCTCGTCGGCGATCGCTTCACCGCGGCCGACGTCTACGTCGGCTCCCACATCGGCTGGGGGATGAGCTACGGCGCGATCGAGAAGCGCCCGGCCTTCGAGCGCTACTTCGAGCGGATCAGCACGCGGCCCGCCGCGATCCGCGCGCGGGAAATCGACGACGCCCTCATTGCGGATGCCAAGTCGGCGTCCGGCGCATCGTAGATCGCGCGCGTCGGGTCGATTGACGAACCGCGGGCCGCTGGTCACAGTGGTGGCCAACGGCGCGTTCATGCAAGAGCGCCGGCACGAAGAAACGGAGGCATCGGAGCCATGGCAGGGCCAGGTCTGAAGGAGATGGCGGGCTCGCGCGAGCTCAAGCTCGGCCACTTCATCGTCGAGTTCGCGACCCCCGGCATCGGCCAGATCCTGAAGGGCGCCGGCTGCGACTTCGCGCTGTTCGACACCGAGCACTCGGGCTTCGGCTTCGAGACCATCAAGAGCGTCACGCGCTACATGCAGGCGGCCGACCTGCCGACGATCGTGCGGGTGCCGTCCAAGGAGTACCACCACATCGCGCGCGCCGCCGACATGGGTGCTGAGGGCGTGATGCTGCCGATGGTGGGCTCCTCCGAGGAGGCGCGCGCGATCCTCGACTGCCTGAAGTACGTGCCGGACGGCCGGCGCGGCGTCGCGCTCGCGATCGCCCACGACCGCTATCTGCCCGGACCGACCCTCGACAAGCTCGCGGCGGCCAACCGCCGGACCACCCTGTTCGCCCAGATCGAGACCCGGCAGGGCGTCGAGAACGCCGATGCGCTGGCCGCGCTGCCCGGCGTCGACTGCCTGTGGATCGGCCACTTCGACCTCAGCTGCGCGCTCGGCATCCCGGGCCAGTTCGACCACCGGGACTTCGGCGACGCGGTCAAGGCCGTGACCAGGGCCTGCCGGAAGCACGGCAAGGCCCTCGGCCGGCTGGTGCCGACGGTCGACGAGGCGGTCGCGCTGCACCAGGCGGGCTTCGACTTCCTCTGCTACTCCGGCGACGTCTGGGCGCTCCAGGGCGCGGTCAAGGCCGGCCTCGACGAGATCCGGGCGCGGACCGCCGGCAAGGCTAAGGGCAAAGACCCGTCGAAGCGCTCCAAGAGCAAGAAGAAATGACCAGACGGAGGCAGTGATGAGCAAGTTTCGCGTCGCGCTCAGCGGCGACTTCAAGAAGCCGGACGGCAGCGCCGCTTTTCCGGACTTCGACCTCGGGCCGCTCGATCAGAACCCGGTGGTCGAGTACGCCTACATCCAGACCAACGGCGTGATCACCGCGAGCGACCTCGAGGGCTACGACGCGCTGATCCTGCTGATCCCGCGGATCGAGCCGGAGAGCTTCCCGAGCGACGGCCGGCTCGCGGTCATCGCCCGCTTCGGCGTCGGCTACGACACCGTCAACGTCCAGGCCTGCACCGACCACGACTGCGCGCTGGTGATCACGCCCGACGGCGTGCGCCGCCCGGTCGCGGTCTCGATCATCACCTTCATGCTGGCCCTGACCGGCAAGCTCATGCCAAAGGACCAGATCACCCGCCAGGGGCCTGAGGGCTGGGCCAGGCGCAACGAGCACATGGGCGTGGGCCTGGTCGACCGGACGCTCGGCCAGCTCGGCATCGGCAACATCGGCGCCGAGGTGTTCCGGCTGGCGAAGCCCTTCGGCATGAGGTTCATCGCCCACGACCCCTATGCCGATCCCAAGGTCGCGCAGGAGCTGGGCGTGCGCCTGGTGGGCCTCGAGGAGCTGTTCCGCCAGGCCGACGTGCTCTCGGTCAGCTGCCCGCTCAACGACGAGACCCACCACATCGTCAACGCCGAGCGTCTCGCGCTGATGAAGCCCGGCGCCTATCTGATCAACACCTCGCGCGGGCCGGTGGTCGACGAGAAGGCGCTGACCAAGGTGTTGCAGGAGCGCCGGATCGGCGGCGCCGGCCTCGACGTCTTCGAGCAGGAGCCGAGCCCGAAGGGCAACCCGCTCTACAAGCTCGACAACGTGCTCCTCACGCCGCACGCGCTGTGCTGGACCGACCAGTGCTTCGCCGGCATCGGCGCGGCCGACGTCAAGGCGGTGTTCGACGTCATGCACGGCCGCGTGCCGACCGGCATCGTCAACCGCGAGGTCGTCGAGCGCCCGGCTTGGCGGGAGAAGCTGAAGCGGTACCAAGCTCAGTTTGGAGCTTAGTAAGCCAGGAGCGGCCCAGAGCATCGCCGGTCAGCTCGATCCGACCTTGCAACCTAAGGTCGTAGACTTGATACAGTTGCTTAGGCTATTGACGCGCTCCACGATTCCATAAAGCCAATGGTGGAAATGGATGCCGACGGCGATCTCCGAGGCAGAGGCGGCAGAAATTGATGCATTCCTCGCCGAAGACAAACGCCTTGACGGGATTCTCATCTGGCGGGCGTCTCCACGGCCCCGCGAGTTGAGCGCTGTGTGGAACGTTCAGGACAGTTTAGGGATCGTAAGAGCTAAGCTGCGATTCAGGTGCCCCAGAGCGGCCCGGGCGTGGCCGAGCATCTCGCTCATATTTCGAGACAATGCAATTTGGCGGGTCGATCTGGTCGCCGCCGAAGCGTGGAAGCCTAATCCGCCAGATGCGGTTTCGCTTGGCCTGCCGCCCGAGGTTCGCGGATCTCATAGGCACACGTGGCACGATAACCGGCAATACCTCCTCTCACAGGACCTCTGGAACCTTCCATATCGAAGGCCGTTGCCCGCCCAGATTCGAAGATTGCCGCAAGCTGTTGCTTCTCTGGCCCGTGAGATTAAGCTCTTCTTAGAGCCGGAACAGCGAGGGTTCGACGTGCCACCGCAGACCGACCTGTTCGAGGAGTTACACCCGTGATCTGCGAGGACGTGCAGGCCGCACTCGGTCCGTTCCACACGTGTGTGGAAACGGGAGATGGTGCACGACTGACGACGCAATGCCTCTACCCCTCCTTCGACCCCGTCGCCGTATTCGTGACACGAGTCGGCGAGATCTATCGTGTGCACGATGGCGGGGGCGCGGAGCGGACGGCCTGGACTCACGGTCGCGACGAGCAACTCATTGGCAGAATGCTCGCGCGGCATGCAGCGAGATACCAGATCAGGGTGGTCGACGGCGCGCTCGTCACCGAAGCTCAAACGCTCGAATGGCTCCCCTCCGCGGTTCTCGCTGTGGCGAACGCTTCGGCGAGCGCAGCGACTGCGATCATTGAACGATCGAGAGCGGCGGGGGAAAGCGTCCTGCGGGAGCAGGTGCATAGCGTTCTATCGAAAGCATTCGATCCGTCGCTTGTCATTCGGGAGTTCCCCTTCGTTGGGCGCAGCGGCAAGGAACATCGTTTCGACTTTGCCATTCGGCAGCCGCACGAACATGTGCTTCTGATCGATGCCGTGGTGCCGCACCATGTCTCAGTGTCGGCAAAGTATGTGGCGTTCGCCGATACGCGGCTTGAGCACGGGCATGGCTTGGATCGATTTGCGGTGTATGATCGACCGCTGGAACCTAGCGATGCTTCGTTGCTGCAGCAGGTGGCCGACTTGGTGCCGCTCCGCTCCCTGGAGCCAGGTGTCAAGAGAGCTTTGGCGCACCACGTACTGCAGTAGGCGCTTTGCTGCGTCTGATGCGGGGCCGTCGTCTTCGCTTGGCTTACGACTGGCAGGGCAGGGCGCCTGCTGCCTCGCTCGCGGGCACGTAGCTGCAGCCGATCTCGCCGTTCCTGATCCAGACGCGCGCCTCGGACTGCGCGGCATCGGCCGGCCAGAACGCGACCCCGGCCAGGCCGGCCGCGGTGGTCGTGACGATCACGAGGGTGAGCATCCCGGCGCGCACGAAGTCCATCATCGTCGACATTGGCTACCTCCTCCGATCCGATGATGGATTGTTCGGGATAGGGAG
>JAREAF010000303.1 GCA_029240475.1 Rhodospirillales bacterium
TCGCCGATGTCGATTTCACTCCATCGCATGCCACGCACCTCACCCGAGCGAGCTGCCGTCAGAACTGTGAAGGCAAGCGCCTTGGCAGCAATGCCCTCTCGGGCCCACAGCTCGGCCATGAATGGAGGCAGCTTTCGCCAATCGAGAGCGGCGTGATGCTCGACGACCTTAACCTTGGAGGGTCTCGGCAGCAGCTGATCGAGGTGACCTCTCCAGCGGGCAGGATTGTCGCCGTGGCGCTTGCCGATGGCCTTGGCGTAGTCTAGGACGGCCTCGAGCCGTTGGCGCACCCGAGACGCCGTTTCTGGCTTCTCCGTCCAGATCGGCCGCAGGACCGTCAACACTTGATTCGTGTCGATCTCGTCAATCCGCCGCCAGCCGATCTTAGGAACCGCGTATGTTCGCAAGGATGAGATCCATTGGGCGGCGTGCTTCTCGTTGCGCCATTCCGGGCTCTTGCTCTGGTGAATTTGCTCGGCGAGCTCCGTGAACGTCGGCATCGCTTCAGCCTTGCGACGCTCCGAGAGCGGGTCGCCTCCGGATCGAGCAATCTTGCGGAGCTGAAGCGCCTTCTCGCGTGCCTCGGCCAGGGACACCCAGCTCGCACCACCCAGGCCGATGTCACATCTCTTGCCCCGGACGACCGTTCGGAGCATCCACCTTTTCGCACCACTGGGATCG
This sequence comes from Rhodospirillales bacterium, assembly GCA_029240475.1. Classification (GTDB taxonomy): domain Bacteria; phylum Pseudomonadota; class Alphaproteobacteria; order JAREAF01; family JAREAF01; genus JAREAF01. The sequence goes on from JAREAF010000303.1 coordinate 682, forward strand.
ACCACGAGATACAGACCATTCCCATCGGTGTAGCGGCCGGGTTTGCGGACAGATCGGATCCGCACAGCCGAAAGCGCCTTCTCCGGATGCCGCCCCTTAGGTTTCATTCCGTCCTCATCTCAACCCACATTCTTTGTGGGATGATGCTGGACGACTATGGACGGCGCGGGATTGCGAGGGCAAGAGAATGCGCAGTTCCTAACGCATTTCGGACCACCTTGGACGATACCGGACAACTGCTTGGCGGACGCCTCCTCCGCCACGGATCGACTTGCGCCGCCAAAATCACCCTAAGTAGTCGTAAGCAGGCCGGGCGCGAGCGCTCCATCATTCGGCCGCACATTTCCTTGCCTTCCTTTCGGCCGCGCATTCAGGAACCGGTGCGGCGCGGCGTCAAAGCGGGGCCCGGTCGGCACCTCGCCCGGCTCGGGTCCGCGCATGTCCTGAGCCTCAACAGACTTGGACAGGGGAACCTCATGCAAAGCTTGCTGGCGCTGATCGACGGCTCTGAGAACGATGCCCCATCGCTTCGGGCTGCGGCGGGTATGGCCAATGCCATCGGCGGCAAGCTGACGGTGGCGCACTTCAAGCCCGCCGAGCTGGTGCCGATCGGCACCTTCGAGATGGCGGCCGTCATGCCCAACAACACGGCAGCCGCCGAGGAGGCCCGCAGGCGGGCGCAGTCCGCCTATGCCGAGGAATGCAGCCAGCTGGCAGATTGCCGCCTCCAGGGGGTCGACGGGGGTATCGCCGAGGCGATCGAGCGTCTCAGTCCCTATCACGACCTGGTGGTGCTGGAGCGCTTGTCCGAGGTCGGAGGGCCCGATGCCATGGCTTTCTCTGCCGCGCTCTGGGACGCGGGCTGTCCCGTCCTCGTCACCCCCGCGCCGGCAAACTCGCCCAGCGCTGTCCGCCATGTCGCCGTGGCTTGGAACGGTTCGGCCCAGGCCGGCCGCGCGGTCCGGGCGGCGATGCCCTATCTGCAGAAGGCGGCGCAGGTGACCATCCTCCAGCGCAGCGGCAGCGCGGACGACACCGAATTGAAGCGATACTTGGCAGTCCACGGCGTGGGCTCGGTTCTGTTCCGGACCTATGGGCAAGGGCACCTGTCCGGACGTGGCTGGGGCCGGGCGCTTCTCGCCGAGGCCAAGGCGGTTGGCGCGGACCTGCTCGTCATGGGCGCATACGGGAGCGCGATGGGAAATCTGCTGGGCTTTGGCCGGGCGACCGAGAAGATCGTGACGTCGGCACCGCTCCCGGTCCTGTTGAGCGCCTGACGATTGCCCTGAAAGAGGGCGCGGGGCCTGACGCGGTGCCACCGAGGCGCCGTCACGCGCGTCCGCACCCAAACGGGTTAGCGACGGCGAGCGCGGTTGCGCCGCCGCGCGTGCGATGCTCGGATTGCCGCCCGGCGCGGGGCGGCGGGCGGAGAAAGGCCCCATCGCAGCGGCGCGGCTGTGAAGCAGCTCATAGGCCCGCTCGCCTCGAGCGGCTATTGCGGGATGAGTCACCCGGACGTCTTGCCAGGTCTGAAGGTGCGAGCTTTGCGCGCGGCGTTTTTTGTTCTGGGGTTGCTTGCGCTGATGCCGGTCGGCGCGGCCGGGGCGCAGCCGCTGCCTGCGCCCACGGGCGAGGTGATCCTGACCGTGGACGGGAACATCGAGCGCAAGAACAGCGCCGAAGCCGCCGTCTTCGACCGCCAGATGCTGGAAGCGCTGGGGGTTGCGAAGCTGCGCACCTCCAGCCCCTGGACCGACGGCGTGGCGGAGTTCGAAGGCGTGCCGGCGCGCGCGGTGATAAACGCGGTCGGCGCGCGCGGCAAAGCCGTGATCGCCTCCGCGCTCAACGATTACCGGGCTGAAATCCCGATCAGCGACTTCGAGGACTACCCCGTCCTCTTCGCTTTCAGGATGGACGGACACGACCTCACGGTGCGCGATCGGGGACCGATCTGGATCGTCTACCCACGGGACGACTTCCCGGAACTGTGGAATGAGAAGGTGAACTCCAGATGGGTCTGGCAGCTCCGTGGCCTGACCGTGGAATGAGGCCGTTCGGCAAGGCGAACCCGACTTATCTCCTGCTGGCGGCCGCCCTGGCCGTCTTCATCGCCAGCCTCGCCAACACCAGCCTGCGCCTCGTCCGAATCGATCGGGACATCGCCGGGGGGCTGGGCGAGAATCTGGTCTGGACGGTGGTGCAGGGGGAGATCGAGCTCCTGCGCCTGTTGGATTCGCTCGACCGCTTCGAGGCCGGCGCGGCCGGGCCGGACGCGGTTCGGCACCGGTTCGACCTGCTCTGGAGCCGCCTGGCCGTCATGCGCGAGGGCGAGGTGGGCGCCAGGCTCGCCGCCATCCAGCGGATCGGCAATTCCGTGGAAGGCGCCGCAGGCGTGCTGACCCAGCTCGAGCCGGATATCGCGGCGCTCGCGCCGGGCGACGAGGCGGGCCTGGACCGCATCCGCGCCCGGCTCCGGGCGCTGCAGCCGAGCCTCCACGAGGCGAGCGTCTGGACCTCGCAGTCCGAGCTCGACCGCTCAGTCGCGCAATCGCAATCCCGGCGGGACGTGCTCTACGAGGCGCTGCTCTATCTCCTCGGCCTGTTGCTGGCGGCCCTGCTTCTGGTCGGGCTTCTGATCAGGGAGATCCGCCAGACGCGCCGGCTCTCGGTCGCGGCGCGCCTCTCCGAGGCGGAGGCGAAGCGCAACGAGCAGCGCTTCCGCGACGTGGTCGAGGCCGCGTCGGACTGGGTCTGGGAGACCGGCCCCGATCACCGCTTCACCTTCATCTCCGAGAAGCTGCAGGACCTGTCGGGCGAGCGCCCCCAGGACCTTCTGGGCAGGACCCGCTGGGAGCTCCGACTGCCCGACGATGCGGACGAGGCGAACTGGGCGGCTCACCGCGCCGCGCTGGAGGCGCGCCAAACCATCCGCGACTTCGTCTTCCCGCACCGCGACGTGGAGGGGCGCAGGCATTTCAGCCGCATCCACGGCAAGCCCTTCTACGATGCCGACGGCCGGTTCCTCGGCTACCGGGGAACGGGGCGCGACATCACCGCCGAACTGGAAGCCGCCCAGGAGATCGCGGACAGCCGCCAGCTGCTGCGCGCCGTCATCGATGCCGTTCCCGCGGTCATCAACGTCAAGGACCGGGAGCTGCGCTACGTGCTGATGAACGCCTTCGAGGCCGAGGTCTACGGGATCGATCCGGACAATGTGATCGGCAAGAGCAGCGTCGAGGTGATGGGCGGCGGATTCGGGGAGAAATCGCAGGAGCTCGATCGGCAGGTGCTGGCGACCGGCACGGATCTTCCCTTCCTCGAGCGCGAGTTCATGGACAGGTACGGCCAGAAGCGGTTCTGGTGGAGCGCGAAGAAGCCGCTGCTGGAGGAGGACGGCACGGTCCGCTACATCGTCACCGTCGCCCTCGACGTCACGCAGCTCAAGGCGACGGAGCGGGCGCGCAACAATCTCTCCCGTTACTTCTCGCCCAACATGGTCGAGGTGCTGGCCGGCGCCGATGAATCGGTCCGCCGCGTCCGCTCGCACGCGGCGGGCATCCTGTTCGCCGACATCATCGGCTTCAGCCGCTTGATCAGCCACGAGCGGCCGGAGGAAGCCTTCGAGGTGGTCCGCGACTTCCATGCGCGCATGGCGCGCATCGTGTTCCGGTACGGAGGGACGCTCGACAAATATATCGGCGATGGCTTGATGGCGAGCTTCGGCACGCCGCAGCCGGGACCCTTGGACGCGACGCACACGCTCCAATGCGCCCGCGCCATGGCTCAGGAAATGGCGGATTGGAATGCGCAGCGCACGGCCGGCGGCCAGCAGCGCGTGCGCGTCGCCATCGGCGCGCATTACGGGCCGGTGCTGCTCGGCGACATCGGCGACGAGCGCCGGCTGGAGTTCGCGGTGCTGGGCGAGACCGTCAATGTCGCCAGCCGCCTGGAAGGCATGACGCGGCAGTTCGGGGTGCCCGTGGTGGTCAGCGACGAGCTGATAGAGGCGGCCCGGGCCGAGGACGGGCTTTGGGCGCCGCTCGAGGGGTTCGCCGCGATCGGGCCGCATGCGGTCCGCGGCATGGCCGCGCCGGTCCATCTATGGACGATGCAGGAGCCCGCGCCCCCC
>JAREAF010000023.1 GCA_029240475.1 Rhodospirillales bacterium
ACCGTGGCCTCGGTGATGGCCAGTTGGTTCGCGATCACCTTGTTCGAAGCGCCCTCGACCAGGCAGCCGAGGATCTGCAGCTCCCGGCTCGACAGCTCGTATTTGTTGAGCGACGGGGCGGGCCCGTTGAGCGGCCCGATCTTGCTGACGATCAGGCTGGCCAGCGAGGTCGGGAAGACCTTCTCGCCCAGCATGACCAGATGCAGAGATTCGAGCAGCGCCTGGTAGGAGATGTCCTTGATCAGATAGCCGTCGGCACCAGCCGAGAAGGCCGCCGAAAGCCGCTCGTGGCTCATCGTCTGCGTCAGGACCACGAGTCTTGCGTCGGGCATCGCCGCGCGCAGCAGCGCGACATCCCGGTTGAGATTCTCCGGACCGGTGGGCGTGTCGATCAGGATGAGCGACGGCTGCGTGCCGGTACGCCCTTCCGCAAGCCCCGAGGCGTCGGCCGACTCGCCGACGATCTCAAACCGGGTTTCCGTGAGCAGCTTCTTCAGTCCCTCGCGAAACAGCTTGTTCGGATCGACGAGGTAGGTTGCGACGGCCTTTTGCATAAAATCCCCCCAGCTCAAGTTGGTGGACCAAATTGATGGTTCACCGGGTTTGCCGCCCCCCACGGGCGGCGTTATCTGCTAAACGGCTTAACCCGGCGCTTCGTTCACGAAATGCTAACCTAGCTCAAAGAGTTAACGACACCGGCCGGATGGACCGAGGAGCGTATCGAAGGACATAACCCATCCGATCGGGTAGGTCTTGGGAACCAAAGGTGGTGCAGGTTAAACTGCGAGGCGGGGCAAGTGCTTAGATGGGCATCCCAATCGGCGCAGTCAGCGATTTTTGCAATGCCTTGTGCCTAAAGAATGGCCTAATCTTGCCGCTTGGACGGGCGGCTCATCCAAACGGAGCAGGGAGGGCATGCGGCTCCTTCTGATCGAGGACCACGCGATGATCCGGCAGGGGCTGGGGCTGCTGTTGCGCCAGCTCTATCCCGAAATCGTGGTCCGCGAGGCCTCCACCGCCACGGAAGGGCTGCAGCTTCTCGGCTCCGAGGAGCCGTTCGACGTGATCTTGCTGGACTTCTACCTGCCCGATGCGTCCGGCGGCGCCATGGTGCAGGATTATGTCTCGCGGTCGGGGGCCCCGGTCGTGATTCTGTCGGGCTCCAACAATCCGCAGGACATTTCCGCCGCCATGAAGGCGGGAGCCAAGGGCTATATCGTCAAGAGCTCCAAGCCCGCCACGCTGCACCACGTGCTGGAGCTGACCCTGGCGGGGGAGTCCTTCTTCCCATGGGAAGGCACCAACTCCGAACCCGCCGCACCCGCCCGCGTGCCCGTCGATGGGGGCGATTTCAGCCCGGGAGAGACGCCGGACCTCACCGACCGGCAGAAGCAGATCCTGAAGCTCGTCGCGCAGGGCAAGTCCAACAAGGAGATCGCCCGCGCTCTCGACATTCTCGAAGGCACGGTGAAGGCGCACTTGCGCTTCCTGATGAAGCATCTGAATGCCAAGAACCGCACGCAGCTCGCGGTGATGGCCTCCAAGCTTCCCTGATCGCTGCCGAGCGCTCGAACGGCTTTCCGGCGCCGCCGTTCACCCTTCGCGCCGCCGATGCAAATCGGCAGGGAAGGGAGTTCGATGCAGCGCGATCCGGGGCCGCGAATCTACAACCTGTTCCCGTTGCTGGCCGGCACGATTTCGCAATGGCGCAACCACCTGCCTCGCATCGCGGCGCTCGGATTTGACTGGGTCTACGTCAACCCGTTCCATTATCCGGGCTTCTCGGGCAGCCTCTACGCGGTCAAGGACTATTACCGCCTCAACCCCATCTTCGCCGAGGACTCCCGCAAGAGGCCCGAGACGCTGCTGCGCGAATTCACCGACGCGGCGGCGGTGCAGGGGCTCGGCGTGATGATGGATCTCGTCATCAATCACACGGCCAAGGATTCGATTCTCGTCGAGCAGCATCCGGAGTGGTACCTGTGGGACGCGCTCGGCGAGGTGCGGTCGCCCTCGGCGATCGATCCGGCCGACGCGCGCAACGTCACCGTCTGGGGCGATCTCGCGGAGATCGATTACAGCGACCGCCCGCAGCGGGACGAGATCGTCGCTTATTGGCAGGAGCTGGTCCGCCGCCACGTCGCGCTCGGCTTTCGGGGCTTCCGCTGCGATGCCGCCTACAAGGTGCCGACGCCGGTCTGGCGCGAGGTGATCGGCGCCGGTCGCGCGGAAGGCGGAGACCTCGTCTTCGCGGCCGAAACGCTGGGCTGCCGGCTGGAGGAGGTGCGCGACCTCCAGGCCGCCGGTTTCGATTTTCTCTTCAACAGCGCGAAGTGGTGGGACTTCCGCTCCGACTGGCTGATCGAGCAGTACGAGGCGCATCGGGCGATCGCCCCCTCGATCGCGTTTCCCGAAAGCCACGACACCGACCGGCTCGCCACGGAGTTCGAGCGGCAGGGCGTCACCGACCGGGCGCGCATCGAGCGCGGCTACCGGCAGCGCTACCTGTTCGCAGCCGCCTTCTCCAGCGGTGTGATGATGCCGATCGGTTTCGAATACGGTTTCCGCCGCAAGCTCGACGTGGTGGAGACCCGCCCCGATTGGTGGGAGGAAAAGCTTTTCGACCTGTCCGACTTCATCGCCGAGGCCAATCGCGCCAAGGCGGAGACCCCCGCCCTCAACATCGAGGGGCCGCAGCGGCGCGTCACCCCGCCCGGGGCACGTGTCGTGGCGCTGGCGCGCGAGACCGCGGCACTGGATGGCGGCGCCTGGGCGCTGACGCTCGTCAATTCCGATCTGGATCGGCCGCACGAACTGCCGGCCGGCGCCATCGCCGCCCTCCAGGAACGGCTTGCATCGGCGATCGAGGTCACTCCGGGCCGGCTCGGCCGCAAGCTCAACGGCGGCGGGAGCCTGACGCTGGAGCGCGGGGAGGTCCGCGTCTTCACGAACCGGCTGCGCACGCCCCTCTCGGATGCCCCGATCACCCGCCCCGGCCCCGCCGCGCTGAAGCTCGCGCAGGAGCATCCCGTCATCATCGAGCATGTCCGGCCCGAGATCGACTGCGGTCGCCACCCGATCAAGCGCGAGGTCGGAGACCTGCTCGAAGTGGAAGCGACGATCTTCAAGGAAGGGCACGACCGCATCGCCGCCCTCCTGCTGCTGCGAGCGCGCGACGAGGAGGCTTGGCGCGAATATCCCATGCGCCTGGTCAATCCGGGCCTCGACCTCTGGGTTGGCGCCGCGCCGCTGGAGCGCAACACGCGCTACCGCTATGCCGTCGAGGCTTGGCCGGACGCGTTCGAGACCTGGCGGAACGAGGTGGAGAAGAAGCGCGGGGCGGGCCAGCGGGTCGGCCTCGAGCTGATCGAAGGACGCGCGCTGATCGCATCGGCCTTGCAGCGGACCGGCGATCCGGACCGCCTGCGGATGGTGACCCTGCTCGAAGCCTTCGAGGCCGCCGAGGGCGAGGAGATCCGCGCGCGCCTGCTCCTGGACGAAGAGATTCGTGCGGCGATGCGCCGGAACCCGGACCGCAGCCACGCCAGCCGCTACCGGCACGAGCTGGAGGTCGTGGTCGATCGCACGGCCGCGCGCTTTGCGGCCTGGTACGAGATCTTCCCGCGCTCGCAGGGAACCGTGGCCGGCCGCGGCGCCACCTTCCGCGACGTGATCAGGCGACTGCCCGACATCGAGGCGATGGGCTTCGACGTGCTCTATTTGACGCCGATCCATCCGATCGGCCGCACGCACCGAAAAGGGCCGAACAACAACCTGGAGGCGCGACCGGAGGATCCGGGAAGCCCTTACGCCATCGGCTCGACCGAAGGCGGGCACAAGGCCATCCATCCCGACCTGGGCACGCTGGAGGATTTCCGCGCGCTGGTCGCGGCGGCGGCCCGCCATGGCATGGAGATCGCGCTCGACTTCGCCATCCAATGCTCGCCGGATCATCCCTGGGTCCGCGAGCATCCGGACTGGTTCCAGTTCCGCCCCGACGGCTCGATCAAATATGCGGAGAACCCGCCGAAGAAGTACCAGGACATCGTCAACGTCAATTTCTACGGGCCCCACCAGGACGCGCTGTGGCGCGAGCTGCGCGACACGGTGCTGTTCTGGGTCGAGCAGGGCGTGAAGACCTTTCGCGTCGACAATCCGCACACCAAACCGGTGCCGTTCTGGGAATGGATGATCGGGGAGGTCCAGGCCCAGCACCCGGAGGTGATCTTCCTGTCGGAGGCCTTCACGCGCCCGCCGATGCTGAAGAAGCTGGCCAAGCTCGGCTTCGCGCAGTCCTACACCTATTTCACCTGGCGCAACTTCAAGCGCGAGCTGATCGAATATCTGACCGAGCTGACCCAGGGCGAGGCGAAGGAATATCTGCGGCCCAATTTCTTCGCCAACACGCCCGACATACTGCCGGTGTTCCTGCAGCAGGGCGGCTGCCCGGCCTTCAAGATCCGCCTGGTCCTCGCCGCCACCTTGAGCAGCGTCTACGGCATCTATAGCGGCTTCGAGCTGTGCGAGAATCGCGCCGTGCCCGGCAAGGAGGAGTACGACCGCTCGGAGAAGTACGAATACAAGGTTTGGGATTGGGACCGCCCCGGCAACATCAAGGAGCTGGTCGCGGCCGTCAACCGCATCCGGCGGGAGAACCCCGCGCTGCAGGAGCTGGAGAATCTCCGCTTTTATGGGGCCGATGACGAGAACGTGCTGTTCTACGGCAAGATGACTGCGGACCGCAGCAACATCATCCTGATCGCTGTCAATCTCGATCCGTTCGAGCCGCATGAGAGCATGCTCGAATTCCCGCTCGAGGAGATGGGCGTCGGCGAAGAGGACACGTTCGAGGTCGAAGAACTGCTGAGCGGGGCCCGGCACCTCTGGCGCGGCCCCGTGCAGCGCGTGCGCCTGGAGCCGGAGGCGCCGGCGGCCATGTTCCGGATCCATCGCTGGACCAAGGTCGATTACGAATCGCCATGTTTCTGAAAAGGGGGACGGGCGCCGGATGACCGATCCGCTCTGGTACAAGGACGCGATCATCTACGAGCTGCACATCAAGGCCTATTTCGATTCCAACGATGACGGGGTCGGCGACTTCAAGGGCCTGACGCAGAAGCTCGATTACCTGCAGGATCTCGGCGTCACGGCGCTTTGGCTGCTGCCCTTCTATCCCTCGCCGCAGCGCGACGACGGCTACGACATCGCCGACTATCTCGACGTGAACCCGGCCTACGGCACGATCGCCGACTTCCGCAACTTCGTGCGCGAGGCGCATCGGCGCGGCCTCAAGGTCATCACCGAGCTGGTCATCAACCACACCTCCGACCAGCACCCGTGGTTCCAGCGCGCGCGGCAGGCCAAGCCGGGCTCCAGCCACCGCGACTACTATGTGTGGAGCGACACCGACCAGAAATACCAGGACACGCGGATCATCTTCACCGACACGGAGACGTCGAACTGGGCCTGGGACACGGTCGCCAAGGCCTATTACTGGCACCGCTTCTTCTCCCACCAGCCCGATCTCAATTTCGACAATCCGGCCGTGATCCGCTCGGTCAACAAGGTGATGAATTTCTGGCTGGAGATGGGGGTGGACGGGCTCAGGCTCGACGCCATCCCCTATCTGGTCGAGCGCGACGGCACCAACAACGAGAACCTGCCGGAGACGCATGCGGTCCTGCGCCAGCTGCGCGCCTGGCTCGACCAGAATTTCGAGGGCCGCATGTTCCTGGCCGAGGCCAATCAATGGCCAGAGGACGTGCTGCCCTATTTCGGCGACGGCGACGAGTGCCACATGGCTTTCCACTTCCCGGTCATGCCGCGCATCTACATGGCGCTGGCGCAGGAGGACCGGCATCCGATCGCCGACATCATGCGCCAGACGCCCGAGATCCCCGAGAATTGCCAATGGGCGATCTTCCTCAGGAACCACGACGAGCTGACGCTCGAGATGGTGACCGATCGCGAGCGCGATTATCTCTGGCAGTTCTATGCGTCCGAGCGGCAGGCGCGGATCAATCTCGGCATCCGCCGCCGGCTCGCGCCGCTGCTGGAGAACGATCGGCGCAAGATCGAGCTTCTCAACAGCCTGCTGATGTCGATGCCGGGAACGCCCGTGCTCTATTACGGCGACGAGATCGGCATGGGCGACAACATCTTCCTCGGCGACCGCAACGGTGTGCGCACGCCCATGCAGTGGTCGCCCGACCGCAATGGCGGTTTCTCGCGAGCCGACCCCGCGCGGCTCTATCTGCCGCCGATCATGGACCCGGTCTACGGGTTCCAGTCGGTCAATGTCGAGGCGCAGCAGCGCAACGCCTCCTCGCTGCTGAACTGGACCCGGCGCCTGATCGCCATGCGCAAGGCCTATCAGGCCTTCGGACGCGGCAGCTTGAGCTTCCTCTACCCGGGAAACCGAAAGGTGCTCGCCTATTTGCGGCAGCATGGGGCCGAAACGGTGCTCTGCATCGCCAATCTGTCGCGCGCCACGCAGCCCGTGGAGCTGGATCTCTCCGCCTTCAAGGGCCGCGTTCCCGTCGAGATGCTGGGCGGCACCGCCTTTCCGCCGATCGGCGAGCTGCCTTATTTCGTGACGCTCGGACCTTATGGCTTCTTCTGGTTCCTGCTGCGCGAGGAGGCCGAGGCGCCGGCGTGGCTGGAATCGCTGCGCGGGGGCGGCCGCCGCGAGGTGGTGACGCTGGTCCTCGCCCGCGGCGCGGCAAGCCTTCTCGAGGCCGAGCCCAAGCGCAGCTTCGAAAAGGCGGTCTTGCCCGAGTTCATCGCACAGCAGCGCTGGTTCGCGGGAAAGGGCAAGCGGATGGAAGGGGCGCGCCTGCTCGATCTCGCGGAGCTGCAGGGGGCCGACCGCGTCTGGGCGCTCGCGATGTTGGATGTCGCGCTCGCGCACGAGCCGTCGCAGCATTATTTCCTGCCGCTGGCGCTCGCCTTCGGGCCCGAGGCGGAGGAACCCGCGACCGCATACCAGGCGCAGGTCCTGGCGCGCGCCCGCAAGGGGCCGCGGATCGGCTTGCTCATCGACGCCACCTATGACGAGCGCTTCGCCGGCGCGCTGGTCACGGCCATGGCGGGGGACGCGCGCGTGCCGACCGCACGCGGCGGGGAGGTCCGGTTCATCGGCAGCGAGCGCCTGCGCGCGCAACACCTGCAGACGGATGCGCCCGCCCAGCGGGTGGGGCGCGAGCAGAGCAACAGCTCCCTCACGGTCGGCGATTCGATGGTGCTGAAGGTCCTCAGGCGCGTTCAGCCGGGGATCCATCCCGAACTGGAGGTGAGCCGGTTCCTGACCGAGGCCGGTTTCCGCAACACGCCGTCCTTCCTGGGCGGCATCGAATTGCAGGCGCAGGACGGCGCGTCCTGGGCGCTGGCCGTGCTGCAAGGGCGCGTGCAGAACCAGGGCGATGGCTGGAGCTGGACCTTGGACCATCTCAAGCGCGTGCTGGACGAGGCGCAGCTCATGGCGGCCCCGCAGGAAGGGAGCGCCGATCCGCACGGAATCTACGGCGCGCTCATCACCACCTTGGGCGTCCGCGTGGCGGAGATGCACCGCGCCTTCGCCACGCCCGTGGACGACCCCGCTTTCGCGCCCGAGCCGGTGACCCCGGCCGACCTGCAGCGCTGGGCGGAGGACGCGCGCGTCCAGGGCCGTGCGGCGCGCGCCGCGCTCCAAGCGAACCGCCAGTCCATCGCCGAGGAGCATCGCCAGGAGGCCGAGCGCCTGCTCGCCGATTGGCAGCCTGTGGAGGAGCGCATCGCGGAACTGGCGCCCGGCGGCGCCTCCTTCCTCAAGACCCGCCTGCATGGCGATCTGCATCTGGGCCAGGTGCTGCTGTGCAAGGACGATTTCTCGATCATCGATTTCGAGGGCGAGCCGGCCCGGTCGATCGAGGAGCGCCGCGCCAAGCATTGCATCCTCAAGGATGTGGGGGGGATGCTGCGGTCCTTCGACTACGCCGCCGCGGCCTCCGTTGCCGACCGCCTGGAGCTGCAGCCGCAACACCGCCTGGCCGTGACGCAGGCGGCGGAGGATTGGCAGCAGCTCGCCTGCACCAAGTTTCTCGACGGTTACCGGAGCGCCGCCGAAGGTTTAAGCTCGCATCCCGGGGGCGAGGATGCGGACCGGCTGTTGCGACTATTCCTGATGGAGAAGGTGCTATACGAGATCGCCTATGAGGGCGCCAACCGGCCGAGCTGGATCAGCATTCCGCTCGGCGGCCTGCTGCGCCTTCTGGGGAGGGCGGCGTGAATGTCGACGCGCTGATCGAGCCGGGCGCGATGGAGGCGATCGTCGCGGGCGATTGCGGCGACCCCTTCGCGCATCTTGGCATGCATCGCCGCTCCGGGGCGCTGATCGTGACCGCCTTCCTGCCCGAGGCGGCGCGCGCGGCGGTCGTAGCCGGCGATGGCGCCGAGCCCGCACCGGCGCATATGCAGCGCATCCATCCCGGCGGGCTCTTCGCCACGCGCATCGACCGGCGCGAGCCGTTCCGCTACCGCTTTCGCCTGCGGTCCGACGGGGCCGAGTTCGAGATCGAGGACCCGTACCGTTTTCCGCCGCTGCTCGGGGAGCAGGACGCTTATCTGCTCGCGGAGGGCACCCACACCCGCATCTATGAGAAGCTCGGCGCGCATCCGATGGTGCTGGACGGGGTGGCCGGCGTCGGCTTCGCCGTCTGGGCGCCCAACGCGCGACGGGTCAGCGTGGTCGGCGAGTTCAATCGCTGGGACGGCCGGCGGCATCCCATGCGCCTGCGCATGGAATGCGGGGTCTGGGAGCTGTTCATCCCGGGCGTCAAGGAAGGTGCGCTCTATAAATACGAGATCAAGGCCCGCTGGGGCGAGCTCCTGCCGCTGAAGTCGGATCCCGTGGCCTTCCGCGCCGAGCGCACTCCCGCGACGGCTTCGGTCGTTTTCGACCTGAACGGGCGGCGCGGCGGGGAGGACCCGACCTGGCCCGCCATGCGCCAGCGCATGAACCAGCGCGATGCTCCGATCAGCATCTATGAGGTGCATCTGGGGTCTTGGCGCAGGAATCCCGAGCAGGGCAACCGCTATCTCACCTACGCGGAGATGGCGGACAGCCTCGTGCCTTACGTGAAGGACCTGGGTTTCACCCATGTCGAGCTGTTGCCCGTTTCGGAATACCCGTTCGATGGCTCCTGGGGCTATCAGCCGACCGGCCTCTACGCGCCGACCAGCCGTTTCGGCACGCCGGACGAGTTCCGCATGCTCCTCCGGCGCTTCCACGAGGCGGGAATCGGCGTGCTCATCGACTGGGTGCCGGGGCATTTTCCGTCCGACGCCCACGGGCTCGCCCGCTTCGACGGCACGGCGCTCTATGAGCATGCCGACCCGCGCAAGGGGCTGCACCGGGACTGGGACACGCTCATATATAATTATGGGCGAAACGAGGTCGCGAATTTCCTGATCGCCAACGCCATCTACTGGATCCGCGAGCATGGGGTGGACGGGCTGCGCGTCGATGCCGTCGCCTCGATGCTCTATCTGGATTACAGCCGCGCGGCCGGGGAGTGGGTTCCGAACGAGTTCGGCGGGCGCGAGAATCTCGAGGCGATCCGGTTCCTCAGGCGCACCAACGAGATCGTCTTTGCCGAGGGGGAGGGGGCGACCACCGCGGCCGAGGAATCGACCGCCTGGCCGATGGTCTCGCGGCCGACCTATATCGGCGGGCTCGGTTTCGGTTTCAAGTGGAACATGGGCTGGATGCACGACACCCTGGACTACATGTCCAAGGACCCGCTGTTCCGCCGCTTTCATCACGACCGGATGACCTTCGGCCTGCTCTACGCCTTCACGGAGAACTTTATTCTGCCGCTGTCCCATGACGAGGTGGTGCACGGGAAGGGCTCGCTCCTGGGCAAGATGCCGGGCGACCGGTGGCAGAAATTCGCGAACCTGCGCACCTACTTCGCCTATATGTGGACGATGCCCGGCAAGAAGCTTCTCTTCATGGGCGGCGAGTTCGGCCAGGAGCGGGAGTGGAACCACGATGTCAGCCTCGACTGGCACCTGCTGGATGATCCGCTGCACCGGGGCGTGCAGCGCCTGATCCGCGACCTGAACCGGCTCTATCGGGAGCTGCCGGCCCTGCATCAGCTCGATTGCGAGCCGCAGGGCTTCGAGTGGATCGACTGCAACGATGTCGAGCAGAGCGTCTTCACCTGGCGGCGCCGCGGCCGGCGTCCGGAAGACGAGGTCGTGGTGGTCGCCAACTTCACCCCCGTGCCGCGGCCGGCCTACCGCATCGGCCTGCCCTGCTCGGGCCTCTGGAGCGAGCGGCTCAACACCGACGCCGCCGAATATGGCGGCAGCGGCATCGGCAATGCCGGCCAGGTGCGGGCGGAACCCTCGCCCTGGCAGGGGCGTCCTTGTTCCGCGGCTCTGATCGTGCCGCCGCTCGCAGCCCTCGTCCTCACCCCGGTCCGGGAGCCGTGACGGCGCTCCTCTGACGAAAGCCGCGCCTGGGAGGCTCAATGCCTGAACGGAAGACCCGGGTCTGGCCCGGCATGCCCTACCCGCTGGGCGCGAGCTGGGACGGAAAAGGGGTCAATTTTGCGCTCTTCTCCGAGAACGCCGAAGCGGTCGAGCTGTGCCTGTTCGACGACCGCGGCGAGCAGGAGCTCGCGCGCGTCCGCCTGCCCGAATACACCGACGAGGTCTGGCACGGCTATTTCCCCGACCTCAGGCCGGGCCAGGTCTATGGCTATCGCGTCTACGGCCCATACGATCCGGCGCGCGGCCATCGCTTCAACCATCACAAGCTGCTGCTCGACCCCTACGCCAAGGGGCTGACGCGCTCGATCCGCTGGAACGACGCGCATTTCGCCTACAGGGTGGGCGCTGAGCAAGCCGATCTCAGCTTCGACGAGCGCGACAATGCGCGCTGGATGATGAAGTGCCGCGTGGTCGACACCGCCTTCACCTGGGGAGAGGACCAGCACCCGCGCACGGAGTGGCACCAATCCATCATCTACGAGATGCATGTGCGCGGCTACACCATGATGCATCCGGAGGTGCCGGCGACCATGCGCGGCACCTTCGCCGGCCTGACGCGGCCGCCGGTGCTCGATTATCTGCGCTCGCTCGGCATCACCGCCGTCGAGCTCCTGCCCGTGCAGGCCTTCCTCGACGACCGCCATCTCATCGAGCGCGAGCTCAGCAACTACTGGGGCTACAACCCCATCGCCTATTTCGCTCCGGAGCCGCGCTATCTCTCCAGCGGCCTTGCCTCGGAATTCAAGACCTTCGTCCATCTGATGCACGACGCCGGGATCGAGGTGATCCTGGACGTGGTCTACAACCACACGGCCGAGGGCAACCAGATGGGCCCGACGCTCTGCTTCCGCGGGATCGACAACGCCTCCTATTACCGGCTCGTGCCCGGCGATGAGCGCCACTACATGGACTTCACCGGCTGCGGCAATGCGCTGAACCTGCATCATCCGCGCGTGCTGCAGCTGGTGATGGATTCCCTCCGCTATTGGGTGGAGGAGATGCATGTCGACGGCTTCCGCTTCGACCTCGCGACCACGACCGCGCGTGAGGCCGCGGCCTTCGACAATCATTCCGGCTTCCTCGATTCGGTCCGCCAGGATCCCGTGCTCTAGCAAGTGAAGCTGATCGCCGAGCCCTGGGACGTGGGCGAGGGCGGCTACCAGCTCGGCAATTTCCCGCCCGGCTGGACCGAGTGGAACGACCAGTATCGCGACACGGTCCGCCGCTTCTGGAAGGGCGATGAGGGGCTGATCGGCACAATGGCCGGCGTGATGACCGGCTCCCAGCACATCTTTGGCCGCAAGGGCCGCCGGCCCTGGGCCTCGATCAACTTCGTGACCGCCCATGACGGTTTCACACTCGCCGATCTCGTCACCTACAACCAGAAGCACAATGAGGCCAATCTCGAAGAGAATCGCGACGGAACGGATAACAACAACAGCTGGAACTGCGGCGTCGAGGGGCCTACCGACGATCCCGCGATCCGGAAGCTCCGCCGTCAGCAGATGCGCAACATGCTGGCCACGCTGCTCCTGTCGCAGGGCGTGCCGATGCTGCTGGGCGGCGACGAATTCGGCCGCAGCCAGGGCGGCAACAACAACGCCTATTGCCTGGACAGCGAGATCTCCTGGTTAGACTGGGAGGAGATCGACGAGGAGGGGCGGCGCCTGAGCGAATTCGTGCGCCGCCTGATCAGGCTGCGCCACCGCCACATCGTCTTCCACCGCGCCCGCTTCTTTTCCGGGCGCATCATCCCCGGCACGGAGCGTAAGGACATCACCTGGATCCGTCCGGACGGGAAGGAGAAGGGGACCGAGGATTGGGGCGTGCACTATGCCCGCTGCCTTGCCTTCCTCATCAACGGCGCGGCCGGCCAGTACCATCTGACGGCGATGGGCCAGCCGCAGCCGGACGACACCTTCTTCGTCGTGCTGAACTCGGGCGACAAGCCGGCGAAATATCTCCTGCCCGAGGTGGAGAATGGCGATAGCTGGGAGCTGGTGCTCGATACGGCGCGCGACGAGCCCTATGCGAAGGAGCTCGGGCTGTCCGGAGGCAGCGCCTACGAGGTCAAGCCGCGCTCCTTCGTATTGCTGGCCGAGCGCTCCCAGGCAGGCGCCGCCGCAGCCGCCGCCGTGCGGCGGGACCAGTGAAACGCGCTTTCGACATGCCGTTCGGCGCCGCCTGGACGGGGGAGGGCGCGCGCTTCCGCCTCTGGGCCCCGGGCGCCCGCACGGTTGAGCTGGAGCTCCAGGGCGGCCGGACGCGCATTCCGATGGAGCAGGCGGAGGACGGGTTCGTCGAGCTCAGGCTGACGGACGTCCGGCCGGGCGACCGCTATGCCTATCGCATCGATGGCGAGATCACCGTCCCGGACCCCGCCTCTCGATTTCAGCCCGAGGACGTCCACGGCCCCAGCGAACTGATCGATCCCCGCGCGTTCGACTGGTCCGATGAGGGTTGGCGCGGCCGCCCCTGGGAAGAGGCGGTGATCTACGAGCTGCATGTAGGCTCCTTCACCGAGGAAGGATCGTTTGCAGGCATAGAGCGCCGCCTCGGCCATCTGGCCGAGCTCGGCGCCACGGTCATCGAGCTGATGCCCCTCTCCGAGTTCCCGGGCAGGCGGAACTGGGGCTATGACGGGGCTTTCCTCTTCGCTCCCGATTCCGCTTATGGACGGCCGGAAGATCTGAAGCGTCTGGTGCAGGCCGCTCATCGCCGCGGCCTCATGGTGATGCTGGACGTCGTCTACAATCATTTCGGGCCGGAGGGGAACTATCTCGGCCGCTACGCACCGCCATTCTTCGACCAATCCCGCCACACGCCATGGGGCGCCGCGATCAATTTCGACCGCGAGGGATCGGCGGCCGTGCGCGCCTTCTTCGTCGCGAACGCGCTCTACTGGCTCACCGAATTCAACATGGACGGGCTCCGCTTCGACGCGGTGCATGCGATCCTGGACGGCTCCAGCCCCGACATCCTGGAGGAGATCGCTACCACCGTGCGCGCACGGCTTGGCGCGGACCGCCACATCCATCTGGTGCTGGAGAACGATCACAACGCCGCGCGCTATCTGAGTCGCGACCGCGACGGCCGTCCGGGCCTCTACACGGCGCAGTGGAACGACGACTACCATCACGCCATGCATGTGATGCTCACGGGCGAGGGCGGCGGCTATTACGGCGACTACGCGCGGGGCGCCGTGCGCCATCTCGTGCGCACGCTGACCGAAGGCTTTGCCTATCAGGGAGAACCCTCGCGGTTCCGCAAGGACGCACCGCGCGGGGAGGCCAGCGCGGGCCTGCCGCCGACCGCCTTCGTAAACTTCCTGCAGAACCACGACCAGATCGGCAACCGCGCCTTCGGCGAGCGGCTGTCCGCGCTCTGCGCTCCGAACGCAGCTGCGGCAGCGGTATCGGCATTGCTCCTCGCTCCGCACGTGCCGCTCCTCTTCATGGGCGAGGAATGGGACGCGCCCGAGCCCTTCCCGTTCTTTTGCGACTTCTCCGGCGAGCTGGCCGACCTCGTGCGCGAGGGGCGGCGGCGTGAATTTGCCGAGTTTCCGGCCTTCGCCGATCCGCAGCTGCGCGCGCGCATTCCCGACCCGATCGCCCCGGCGACCTTCCAAAGCGCGGTCCTGGATTGGAGGCGGCAGGACGAGCCGCTGCACCGGGACCGGCTGGAACTCTATCGGCGGCTGCTGGACATCCGCCGCCGCGAGATCGCGCCGCGCCTGGGAGGAATGAGCGATCCTGCCGCAACCGTCGAAGAGGTGGGCGAGCGCCATTTCAGCGTCCGCTGGCGGCTCGGCGACGGCTCGTTGCTGGCGCTGGACGCGAACCTCTCCGGCGATGCGGTCTCTGGAATTCCCGCGCGCCGGCGGAACGGCCGGCTGCTGC
>JAREAF010000304.1 GCA_029240475.1 Rhodospirillales bacterium
ACGGTGCCGCGCATCCGCAGCTACACGATCATCGGCATCTTCGAAGTCGGCATGTATGAGTACGATTCGACCTTCATCTTCATGCCGCTCGAGGCCGCGCAGAAATTCTTCCGCCTGCCGGCAGCGGTCACCAATGTCGAGGTGATGGTGATCAACCCGGACATGGTCGGAGCTCTTGCGAGACCTGTTCTGGAAGCCGCCGGGCCCGGGCACCGGTTGGTGGACTGGCAGCGCGCGAACTCGACTTTCTTCAACGCCATCCAGGTCGAGCGGAACGTCATGTTCCTGATCCTGACGCTGATCATCCTGGTCGCGGCCTTCAACATCATCTCCGGCCAGATCATGCTGGTGAAGGACAAGGGGCGCGACATCGCCATCCTGCGCACCATGGGCGCGACGCGCGGCATGGTGCTGCGCATCTTCCTGCTCAGCGGGGCGAGCATCGGCATCGTCGGCACGCTGATCGGCTTCGCGCTCGGCGTGCTCTTCGCCGACAATATCGAGACGATCCGGCAATGGCTGCAGGGCCTGACCGGCACCGAGCTGTTCTCGGCCGAGATCTATTTCCTCTCGCAGCTTCCCGCGATCATCGAAGCGGGGGAGGTGGCGGCCGTCGTTCTCATGGCCTTGGCGCTCTCGCTCCTGGCGACGGTGTATCCCTCCTGGCGGGCGGCCCGCCTCGATCCGGTCGAGGCCCTGCGCTATGAGTGACGGCGCGGCCCTCAGGCTCGACCGCGTGGTCCGCACCTTCGTGCAGGGGCCGAGCCGGCTCGAGGTGCTGCGCGGCGCCTCGCTCGCGCTGCAGCCGGGCGAGATGGTGGCGCTGGTCGGGCCATCGGGCGCCGGCAAATCCACCCTGCTGCACGTCGCTGGCCTTCTGGAGCGGGCCGACGGGGGCGAGGTCTACATCCTGGGGCGACCCTGCGGCCGCATGGCGGACTCGGACCGCACGGCCGCGCGGCGGCGAATGGTCGGCTTCGTCTATCAGTACCATCACCTGCTGCCGGAATTCTCCGCGCTGGAGAATGTGGTGATCCCGCAGATGATCGCAGGGAAGAGCCGCCGCGAGGCGCGCCAGCGCGCGGCGCAGCTGCTGGACATGGTCGGGCTGTCCAAGCGGGCCAGCCATCGCCCCGCGCGCCTCTCCGGCGGCGAGCAGCAACGCGTCGCCATGGCCCGCGCCCTCGCCAACAAGCCCGCGATCCTGCTGGCCGACGAGCCCACGGGGAATCTCGACCCGCATACGGCGCAAGCCGTCTTCGACCTGCTGCGGGCTCTGGTGCATGAGGCGCGGCTGGCCGCCCTCATTGCCACGCACAACCTGGACCTCTCCCGCCGCATGGACCGGGTGTTGACGCTCCAGGACGGGCAGGTCGCGGAGACCCACCGCGCCGGCGCCGCTCCCCTGGCCGTTGGTTAACTTCTTCTGAACGCAACGCGTGCCACAGTCCTTACGTGGCATCGCGCGCGGTGGAGATACAAGGCACCGAAGCCTTGCTGGCACGCAGAAACCGCCCCCGGCTGACCGCCGGCGGCTTGCTGCGTGCCGCTATCGTCGTCGGTCTTGCCCTCTGGTGCGCCTTCGCCCTGCCGCTGCTCCTGCAAGTGGGAAAGGGGGGAGATGCCGTGTCGCTCGCCATCGCCGGGCGGCTGGTGACCGAAGGCGAGACCGGGGCGCTCTATGCGCAGGATGAGGATCGGCTGGCGGTCGGTGATCCCGCCTGGACGGCGGAGGCCGCCGAGCTCGGCTATGAAGGCCGGATCTATCCTTATCTGTACCCGCCGCTGATCGCCTGGCTCGCCGCGCCGCTGGCCAAGCTCGGCCTGATGCAGGCGAAGCTCGTGCTGCTGGGCCTGACCTGCGCTTCGTTGGCGTTCGCGCTCCTTATCGCGGTGCGGAGCTGGGCGCCCGACCTGCTCCGGTCCGGCGGGACGCTGGGGCTGGCGGTCGCGGCGCTGCTGTCCTGGCCGCTCGCCACCCAAGTGATGTCGATCAACCTGCAGCCGGTGGTGATCCTGGCGATCGTGATCGCCGTCGCCGCCGCGCAGAGCGGCCGGTCCGCGCTGGCGGGAGTCGCGCTGGCCGTCGCCGCCGCCGTGAAGCTCACGCCGGCGATCCTGGTCCTCTACTGGATCGCCACCCGGCGGTTCGCCTGCGTGGCCTGGTTCCTGGGCGCGAGCGCCGCGCTGCTCGGGGTCGGGCTCGCTGTGGCGGGTGCGGAGCTGCATCTGGAATGGCTCGCGCGCATGCAGGAGCTGGCCGGCGCCATCGTTCCGACCAAGCAAAATCGAAGCCTGGCCGGCCTCCTCTACGGCGTCGCCTATGGGCTGGAAGGCACGGAAGCGGGCCTGCCGCTGCAGCCGCTGCCGGGCTGGATCAAGGCGGCGTCGGCCGCAATGGGCGTTGCCGGAGCGGCTTGGTGCCTCCTGGACGCTTCCAAGGCCCGCCGCCGGCCCGCGGCCGATGCCGCCGGTCAGCTCGCGCTCGTGCTCGTGGCGACGATGGCCGCGCCGCTCGCCTGGGATCACTATTTTCTCATCCTCGCCGTGGCGGGAGTCGTCTGGTTCCGCCTCTCGGGCGCGAACCTGCCCGCGCGCTGGCTCATGGCTGTGCTGGCGGTGGCCGTCTCGCAGCCGGTCGCCATCGCCGCCGCGGTGGCGGCTCCGCAGGAGTGGCAGCCCTGGCTGACGGGCTTCGAGTCGTTCGCCGCGATCGCCCTCATCGCCCTGCTGCTGACCGCACGTCGGCGCTACTTTCTCGCCGACTGAACAAGTAAGATCGCGCCGCCATGGCCCATGCTGATTTCGTGCATCTGCGCACGCACTCCGCCTATTCGCTCTCGGAGGGCGCGCTCAAGACCAAGGAGCTGGTGAAGCTCTGCACCGCCAACCGCATGCCGGCGGTGGCGGTGACGGACACCGGCAATCTGTTCGGGGCCCTCGAATTCTCGCTCGCCTGCCAGGAAGCGGGCGTGCAGCCGATCGTCGGGTGCGTGCTCGGCATCCGCCGCGAGGACGGCAACCACCGCATGGGCGTGCGGCCCGCGCCCGACCCGATCGTGCTGCTGGTGCAGAGCCGCGAGGGCTGGCGCAACATCCTGAAGCTGATCAGCCGCGCCTATCTCGAAGGCACGCCGGGCGAGGCGCCGCAGGTCGAGATCTCCGACCTGGAAGGCCATTCCCAGGGGCTGATCCTGCTGACCGGCGGCCCCTCCGGCCCGATCGGACGGCTGCTGGCGGAAGGCCAGGACGACCCCGCCGAGACCACGCTGAAGCGCCTCGCCGGCATCTTCCCCGGCCGGCTCTATATCGAGCTGATGCGCCACGGGCTGGAGATCGAGAACCGGATCGAGAGCCGCCTGATCGACCTCGCCTATGCGCTCGACCTGCCGCTGGTCGCGACCAACGACGTCTTCTTCGCCGACGAGGGGATGTTCGAGGCGCATGACGCGCTGCTCTGCATCGCTGACGGCGCCTATGTCACCCAGGCGAACCGCCGCCGCCTCACACCCGAGCACCGCTTCAAGAGCGCGGACGAGATGCGCGCGCTCTTCGCCGACTTGCCGGAGGCGGTCGACAACACGCTGGTGATCGCGCGGCGCTGCGCCTTCATGCCGGAGATCGTCAAGCCGATCCTCCCGGCCTTCCCGGACTCCGCCGGCAACGAAGCCGACGAGCTGCGCCGCCAAGCGGCCGAAGGGCTGGAGGCGCGGCTCAATGCGCATGTGTTCGCACCGGAGATGGACGCGGCCGCGCGCGACGCGGCGGCGAAACCCTATCGCGAGCGGCTGGAGTTCGAGCTCGGCGTCATCATCCAGATGGGCTTCGCCGGCTACTTCCTGATCGTCGCCGAGTTCATCAAATGGGCGAAGGCCGAGGACATCCCGGTCGGGCCGGGGCGCGGCTCGGGCGCGGGCTCGGTCGTCGCCTGGGCGCTCACCATCACCGATCTCGACCCGTTGCGCTGGGGGCTCCTGTTCGAGCGCTTCCTCAATCCCGAGCGCGTGTCGATGCCGGACTTCGACATAGATTTCTGTCAGGACCGGCGCGACGAGGTGATCCGGCACGTCCAGGAGAAGTACGGCCGCGACCGGGTGGCGCAGATCATCACCTTCGGCAAGCTGCAGGCGCGCGCCGTGCTGCGCGACGTCGGCCGCGTGCTGCAACTTCCGTTCGGCCAGGTCGACAAGCTCTGCAAGTTGGTGCCGAACAATCCGGCAAATCCGGTGACCCTGCAGCAGGCGATCGATGCCGAGCCGGTGCTGCAGAACGCCCGCGACACCGACGAGGATGTGCGCCGGCTGATCGACATCGCCCTGAAGCTGGAGGGGCTCTACCGCCACGCCTCGACCCACGCCGCGGGCGTGGTGATCGGCGACCGGCCGCTGGACGAGCTGGTGCCGCTCTATCGCGACCCGCGCTCGGACATGCCGGTCACGCAGTTCAACATGAAATGGGTCGAGCAGGCGGGGCTCGTTAAGTTCGACTTCCTCGGCCTGAAGACCCTCACCGTGCTGGCCAAGGCCGTGGAGCTGGTGGCGGAGCGCGGCGAGCGGCTCGACCTCGCCGCCCTGCCGCTGGACGATGCCAAGACCTACGCCATGATCGGGCGCGGCGAGACGACCGGCATCTTCCAGCTGGAAAGCTCGGGCATGCGCGACGTGGTGCGCAAGCTGAAGCCCGACCGGTTCGAGGACATCATCGCGCTGGTCGCGCTCTACCGTCCCGGCCCGATGGACAACATCCCACGCTACATCGCCTGCAAGCACGGGGCCGAGCAGCCGGAC
>JAREAF010000305.1 GCA_029240475.1 Rhodospirillales bacterium
ATGCCGCCCGCCCACAGCGCCTTAAGGACGCGCGGATGCGGGTTGCATTTGACCGCATAGAGGACGCGGCCAGGGAAGAGGTCGATGAAGCGCTGCGCCGCCTCCATGAGCGTCGCCGGCTCCAGGCAATAGACCGGATAGCTCGGCTGCAGCGCCGCCACCATCGAGCGGGCGTCGGCGAAGCGCTTATTCTCAGGCTTGCGGGGAGGCTCCATGGCCGAGGGTTCTAGCGCAGGCGGCCGGCGGAGTCACGGGAGAGCGGTACCGCCCGGGCCATGAAGTTGCTACTTTCGCTGCACATGGCTTCTCGCGTGGGACGCATACTCCGCTGGCTGGGCTACGGGCTCGGCGCGCTCGCCGTCCTGTTGCTGATCGGCGGACTGGCCGGCTGGCGCTGGATGCGCGCCGCCCTGCCGCCGCAAGAGGCGACGGTGCGGCTGGCCGGCATCTCCGGGCCGGTCGGCATCCGCCGGCTCGAGGTGGACGGCATCCCCACCATCAGCGCCGACAACGAGCTCGACGCCTTTTTTGGCCTCGGCTGGGTGCATGCCGAAGACCGGCTCTGGCAGATGGATTTCCAGCGCCGCGCCGCGTCGGGACGGCTGTCGGAGGTGCTGGGCGCGCGCACCCTCGACATCGACAAGTTCATGCGCACGCTGGGCTTCATGCGCGTGGCGGAGGCCTCGCTGCAGCAGATGAGCCCCGAGATGCGCGCGGTGCTGGAGGCCTATGCCGCCGGCGTCAATGCCTGGATCGAGCATCATCGCGGGCCGCTGCCCCCGGAATTCCTGATCCTGGGCTATCGCCCCGATCCGTGGCGCCCCGTCGACACCGTGCTCTGGGGGCGCCTCATGGCGCTCGACCTCAGCGACAATTACTTCGGCGAGCTGGCGCGTGCCCGCATCGCCGCGGTGCTGACGCCCGAGGAGCTGGCCCGGCTCTTTCCCAGGGACGACGGCGCGGGACCGACCACGATCGACACGGCCGTGCTCGGCAGCGCCAGCCGCCTGGCGGGGACACTGCCGAGCTTGGGCGACATCCCGGGCTTCGGCGCGGCGGCCTCCAACGCCTGGATCCTGTCGGGCGCGCGCACCCAGTCCGGCAAGCCGATCCTGGCCAACGATCCGCATCTGGGCTTGAGCGCGCCGATCCTCTGGTATCTCGCGCGGATCGAAACGCCGACGCTGACGATGGCCGGCGCCACCGCGCCCGGCGTGCCGGCGGTGCTCATCGGGCACAACACCCGCATAGCCTGGGGCTTCACCACCACGCACAGCGACACCCAGGACATCTTCGTCGAACGGCTGGTCGGCACGGATCGCTATGCGAGCCCGAACGGTCCCCTCCCCTTCACGACGCGGACCGAGCGCATCGAGGTGAACGGCGAAGAGCCGGTCGAGATCACCGTTCGCGAGACGCGGCACGGGCCGGTGATCTCCGACGTCAGCAGGGATGCCGCGGGGATCGCCGCGGGGGGCCATGTGGCCGCGCTGGCATGGCCGGCGCTGCGGCCGGACGACGCGACCGCCGAAGCGGTCCTGCGCATGAACCGCGCCCGGAACTGGACCGAGTTCCGCGAGGCGATGCGGAATTTCCACAGCCCGCAGCAGAACGTCTTCTACGCCGACGTGGACGGCCATATCGGGATGATCGCGCCCGCCCGCGTGCCGGTCCGGGCGGAGGGCGACGATGGGCGGCTGCCGGTCGAGGGCGCGAGCGGCGCGCATGACTGGACCGGCTTCATCCCCTTCGATGAGCTGCCGCAGAGCTTCGATCCGCCGGATGGGCGCATCGTCAACGCCAACAACCGGATCGTGCCGCAGAGCTATCCCCATCTGATCGCGGCCGAGTGGGAGGCGCCCTACCGCGCGCAGGCGATCGAAGAGGCGCTGGAGCGCGGGTTCGGAGACATCGCCGATGAATCCCGCGCCCTGCAGCACAGCATCCTGTCCGTCGCCGCGCGCGAGCTGCTGCCCCTCATGACGGGCCTCGCTGCAAAGCAGGAGCGGCAAAGACGAGCCTTGGAGCTGCTGCGCGGCTGGGACTTCCAGATGCGCGCCGAGGCGCCGCAGCCGCTGATCTTCAACGCCTGGCTGATCGCGCTCACCGAAGCCATCTTCGCCGATGAGCTTGGCCAGGCTTTCGATGAGTTCCTCGGCTGGGAGGCCGACACGCTCCAGCGCGTCCTCACGCAGGACCAGGGCTGGTGCGACGACCGCGGGACGCCCGCCGCCGAGAGCTGCGAGGACCAGCTGCTGCTCAGCCTCGACCGGGCGATGCGCTCATTGGAGGACCGCCTCGGCGAGGACACGGACGACTGGCGCTGGGGCGATCTCCACCAGGCCCGCTTCGCCCATCCGGTCTTCACCTCGGTTCCGCTGCTGGGCCGGTTCTTCGACCGGCGCGTTGAGGTCGGGGGCGACTACTACACGGCAATGCGCGCCGTGCCGCGCATCCGGGGCGAGGAGCGCTTCACCGCGATCCACGGCGCCGGAGTGCGAGCAGTCCTCGATCTCGCCGATCTCGACAAGTCCCTCTTCGTGCTCGGGCCCGGCCAGTCCGGGAATGTGCTTTCGAAGCATTACGACGACCTTTTGCCCTCCTGGCGGCTCGGCCATGCGCGGCCTATCGTAAGGCCGCGGGACGGCGCACCGACGCGCACCACCATCCTTTCTCCCGCTCCAGGAAGCTGACGCCATGGCCGTATCCATCGCCGAGATCCGAGACGCCGCCGGCGCCATCGCCGGGAAGGTGAAGCGCACGCCTTCGGTGGATGCGCCGCGCCTGGCCGAGCTGGTCGGGGCCGAGCGGGTCGTCCTCAAGCTGGAGAGCCAGCAATATACCGGCTCCTTCAAGGATCGCGGCGCGCTGGTCAAGCTGCTCAGCCTCACGCCCGAGGAGCGCAAATCCGGGGTCGTGGCAATGTCCGCCGGCAACCACGCCCAGGGCGTTGCCTACCACGCGCGCCGGCTCGAGATTCCGGCGACCATCGTCATGCCCGTGGGCACGCCGTTCACCAAGGTCGAGCGCACGCGCCATCTCGGCGCCCGCGTGCTGGTCGAGGGCGACGGGTTCGACACCGCGGGCGCCTTCGCGCGCGAGCTGGCCGCCAAGGAAGGCCTCGTCTTCGTGCATCCCTATGACGACGACAAGATCATTGCCGGCCAGGGCACCATCGGCCTGGAGATGCTGGCCGACGATCCAGACCTCGACTGCCTCGTCGTGCCGATCGGCGGCGGCGGGCTCATCGCCGGGATCGCCACCGCCGCCAAGGGGCTGAAGCCCGGAATCGAGCTGCTGGGCGTGGAGGCCAAGCTCTATCCCTCGATGTACAACGCCGTGCGCGGGCTGGAGCCCGCGGCGGGCGGCAGCACGCTCGCCGAAGGCATCGCCGTCAAGCGGCCGGGCGAGCGGACCAAGCCGATCGTGGAGTCGCTCGTATCCGAGATCCTGCTGGTGGGAGAGGACACGCTCGAGCGCGCGGTGATGCAGATGATCGAGGTCGAGAAACTCGTCGCCGAAGGCGCGGGCGCCGCCGGAGTGGCGGCGATGCTCGCCTATCGCGAGCGCTTCGCCGGCAAGCGCGTCGGCACGGTGATCTGCGGCGGCAACATCGACGCGCGCATGCTGGCGCACATCCTGATGCGCGGGCTGGTGCGGGACGGCCGCATGGTGCGGCTCAGGATCGAGATCACCGACCAGCCCGGCGCGCTCGCGCGCCTCGCCGGCGTGATCGGAAAGGCCGGCGGCAACATCATCGAGATCTATCACCAGCGCATGTTCCACGATGTGCCGGTGAAGAAAGCCGACATCGACGCGGTGGTCGAGACCCGCAACGCCGAGCACGTCCGCGAGATCGTGCAGGGGCTCAACGCGATCGGCTTCCCGACGCGGCTCTTGGGCACCTCCTCGGTCGATAGCGGGGGCTAGCCCGCAAGCGCTCACATCAAATTTGATTTGTGAGACGGCCATAGGCGCCATTTCGATCGGCTCCTCTCAAGGGGGGCTTGACCTGTTATGGCAAATTTGCCATATCAAGGCAGAGAATTGTTTTGGCTCGCTAAAGGCACAGCGGGAAGGGCAGTTATCGAGTGGTCTACATCGCAAAGCTGCCGCCCGGCGTTTTCGTCCTGCATGCATTCATGAAGAAGTTCAAGACCGGGCGGAAGATCCCGGAGGAGGTTAAGCGCAGGATCTTATCGCGGCGAAAGGCGGCTCAGGAGCTCTCGAAGGTACTCGAGCAATGAAGGTGACAAGAAGCAGCGGCAATGTTTTCGCCAATATCGGGTTCGACAAGAGAGAGTCCGATGAACTGGCCGCAAAGGCCGATCTCATCACGCTTGTGTCTCGGGCCATTCAGGATCGAGCCTTGACACAGGAACAGGCGGCGAGGCTGTGCGGGACCGACCAGCCGACCCTGTCAAAGGCATTGCGCGGGCGGCTGGAGAGCGTGACCATCGACCGCCTGACCCGATGGATCGTCGCTCTTGGAGGGCGCGTCCGTATCACGGTCGAGCAGCCAAGAACGGGATCTGCCCAGAAGGGGTCAGTGACCGTCCAGCGTCTGTGATGTAACTCATTCATCGTGCGCCCGGCCGACCTCGGGCGCTTACCCGATACAGCGCGGCATTGGGAGGTGGAAATCATGCCCTTCCGGAACGTCCTGGAGACGATCGGCAACACGCCCCTGATCGAAGCGACGCGCCTGGATGCGGGGCCGTGCCGATTGTTCCTCAAGCTCGAGAGCCAGAATCCCGGCGGCTCGATCAAGGACCGCATGGCGCT
>JAREAF010000306.1 GCA_029240475.1 Rhodospirillales bacterium
CGATCGGGGGCGTCAGCAGGTTCGGGACCTCGCCGGGAATGGTCGGCAGCTCGGAGGTCTGCTGCAAGACGCGGGCGGGATCGCAGCGGAGCAGGGCCTGCGTGTAGGGGTGGCCGGGATTGTGGAAGAGGGCGCGCACCGGGCCGCTCTCCACGACCTCTCCGGCATACATCACGGTCACCCGATCGCACAGCTCGGCGATAAGACCGAGATTGTGCGAGATGAAGAGGATGGAGCCGGCGAAGTCGCGCTTCAGCTCGCGCAACAGGTGGATGATCTGCGCTTCCATGGTGACGTCGAGCGCGGTGGTCGGCTCGTCGGCGATCAGCAGACTAGGGTTGGTCAGGAGCGCCATGGCGATCGCGATGCGCTGGCGCATGCCGCCGCTGAACTGGTGCGGATAGTCGCCAAGCCGGCTCTCCGCATCCGGGATGCCGACGCGCCGCAGCATGGCGATAGCCGCCGCGCGCTTCTCGGCGACGGAGCGCTGCTCGCGGAACTGCACGTCGACCATCTGCCGGCCGATCGACAGCACCGGATTGAGCGCGGTCATCGGGTCCTGGAACACCATGGCGATGCCGCCGCCGCGCAGCCGGCGCATCTCGGCATCGCTCATGGCCAGCACCTCGCGCCCGTTGAAGAGGATGCTGCCGTCGGTGACCGAGCCGTTGGCGGGCAGGAGACGCAGCACCGTCGAGATGAGGGTGGTCTTGCCGCAGCCGCTCTCGCCGACGATGCCGACGATCTCGCCCCTTGGCACGGTCAGGTCGACATGCGCCAGCGCGCGCACGGCCCCGCGCGGGGTGGCGTAGGCGACGCTGAGATTGCCGATCTCGAGAATGGCGGAAGTTTGCTCAGACATCTTTGCGAAGGCGGGGATCGAAGGCGTCGCGCAGCGCCTCGCCCAGGAAAGTGAAGCCGAGGGTGGCCAGGATCAAGGGCAGGCCCCCCGCGATCACCATCCAGGGCGTATTGCGGATGAAGGCGTAGCCGTCATTGAGGATGCTGCCCCAGCTCGCGGTCGGCGGCCGCACGCCAAGACCGAGGAAGCTCAGGCCCGCCTCGATCGTGATCACCACCGGCACGTCCATGCTGACCAGGATCAGAAGCGGACCGATCACGTTCGGCAGCACATGGACGAAGAGGACGCGGAACGCGCTGGCGCCGAGCGACCGCTCGGCAAGGATGAACTCGGTCGTCCCGAGCGAGAGGGTCTGCGTGCGGACGATGCGCGCGTAGACCGGAACATTGAAGATGGTGATGATGAGGATGATGGTGCCGAGGCTGGGCCCGAGGAGCGTCACGACCGCGAGCGCGAACAGCACGGTGGGGAAGGCGCGGATCGAATCGCACAGCAGGATGAGCAGGGAATCCAGCCATTTCGGGCCATAGCCGGCGATCAGCCCGAGGGTCAGGCCGCCGATCAGCGAAAAGAAGGAGGTCACCGCCGCTACCCACAGCGCGATGCGGCTGCCGACCAGGACGCGCGAGAAGATGTCGCGTCCCAGCTGGTCGGTGCCGAGCCAGTGCAGCTCGGAGGGCGCCTGCAGCCGCGCCTTGACGTTGGTGGCATTCGGCCCGTAGGGCGCCAGCACATCGGCGCCGAGCGCCATCACCACGATGAGCGTCACCAGCACGAGGCCGAGCGCGCCCAAAGGATCGCGCAACAGGCGGCGGAGCGCGCCGAAGCGTCGCTCCAGCATCACCGGCGGGGTTTGCCGCGTGGCGAGGGCGGTTTCAGAGGCTTGCGCGGACACGGGGATCGAGCCAGGCCGCGACGAGGTCGGCCGCCAGGGTGCAGGCTGCGTAAAAGGCGGTGGTGATCAGGACCGAGCCCATGACGACGGGGTAATTGCGGGTGATCACCGCGTCATAGGTGAGCTTGCCCACGCCGGGCCGCGCGAAGACGATCTCGGCGAAGACCGCGCCCGAGAGCAGGTTGCCGATGCCGACGCCGAGCAGGGCGATGGTCGGCAGGATCGCGATCGGCAGGGCATAGCGGAAGAGGATCCGCTGCTCGGGCAAGCCGAAGGCGCGCGCCGTGCGGACGTGATTCTCGCCCATCACTTCCAGCATCGAGGCTCGAACCATGCGGGCGATGTATCCCACCCAGCCGAGCCCGACCGCGAAGGCGGGCAACAGCAGATGAACGAGCTGATCGTTGATGTCGCCGCGGTCTCCGGCGCCGATCGCCGGCATCCATTTGAGCCAGACGGCGAAGATCAGCAACGAATAGATCGCCACGATGAAGGAGGGGATGGCGATGGCGCTGACCGAGAGCACGCCAATCAGCCGGTCGGCCCAGGAGTGGCGCGCGACGGCCGACCAGGCGCCAAGCGGGATGCCGGTGACCACCGCCCAGCCGAGGCCGACGCCCGTCAGCGCCAGCGTGTAAGGCATGGCCTCGAGGACGATCTGCGCTACGCTGCGATTGCTCCAGACATCGATGCCGAGATCGCCGCGCAGCACGTTCGAGATGAAGGTCCAGAGCTGCACCAGAAGCGGATCGTCCAACCCCATCCGCTCGCGGAAGGCGGCCTTCATCGCGGCCGTTGCCCTGGGGCCGAGCGCGATCGATGCGGGATCGCCGGGCACCAGATAGACCATGCTGAAGAGCAGGGTCATGGTGACCAGCAGGATCACGATGGTCAGACCCAATCGGCGGACCGTATAGACCAGCATCGTCTCGATTCTATAGATGATCGCGCGGGATGGAGGCCACCCAGTCGCGTGCGAAAATGCGGTCTTCTCCCTCGAATGCGTCGAGCCGCGCCTGGAGCCGGAAGCGCAGGCCGTCGGAGGTGAGGCGCAGCAGCGTCTCGATCCGAACGCTCCAGTCGCCGCGCCGATGCGCGATGCGGCTCTCGGCCGTGGTTTCGGGGCTGCTCGGATCCCCGTCGCGTATGGTGAGGGTTTCGGTCGACACCTCCGCGGTCTCCAGGCCGTGCGGCTCGATCCGTTCCAGCCCGTAGTCGTAGTGCAGGCGGATTCGGCGGCGCCCGCTCGCAAGGTCGTGTTCGACGGTGCTGGAGGACTCTCCCTCCTGGAGGGTGGTCGCCAGCGCCGCCGGCGTGCTCTCCGGTGCATGGAAGGGCGCCAGAGCATGGTCGCCCGCGCTCTGCGGGCGCACCGGAAGCAGCAGGCGGCTGACGCCGGTCACGAGCGTCAGCCGCGCCTGGTCTGGAGCGGGCCAGGCGATCGGCCAATAGCTGGTGGATACGGCGAGGCGCAGGCGGTAGCCCTCCGGCACCGCCTCGCCGAGCATGGCGAGCGGAACGGAAACCTCGACCCGTTCCCCAGGCGGCATTGACGCGGGCCGGTCATGGCAGAGCCGGTGCGTGAGATTGAGCAGGCCATAGGCGATCCGGCGGCTGCTGCCGTCGGGAGCGATGGCGCAAAGCCGCACCGCAACCATGGCCTGCGGGCGGTCTGCCGCAAGAACCAGCCGGGCTACGGGGGCGCCGAGCAGCTCGATCCGTTCCGGCAGAGGCAGGGTATCGAAGATCAGCGAGCCGCCATCGTCGGCGCGCTGGTCCGTCGGCAGATCGGGATCCTGCCCGAAGCTGCACCATCGGCCGGAGCCGCTGCCGGTGACGAGGGGCGAGCTGATGCCGAGCTCGGTTTCATCTTCGGCACGCGGATCCATCCGGCCATCGTTCAGCGCCAGCTCTCGCAGCTGAATGCGCGGGCTGGGCCAAGCCTCCTCGGCGATCCAGCGGCCGGGCCGCTCGTCATAGCAGGCCTTCGGAGCGACGGGTTCCTGCATCCAGGCCCGCAGCATCGGCTCGTCCATCACGCCGGTATGGACGCCCTTCAGCCATTGGTCCCACCAGCGCAAGGCCTCCTGCAGGAATCCGATGGCCGGGCCGGGTCTGGCGAGGTGCGGGAAGGCGTGCGCCCAGGGCCCGATCAGCCCTTTGCGCGGCACCTTGAGATGTTGCAGCAGGCGCGGGACCGCATTGGTGTAGGCGTCTGCCCAGCCGCCGATCGCATAAACGGGGCAGGCGATGGCGGCATAATCCTCGCAGACCGAGCCCTGCCGCCAATAATCGTCTCGGCGCTGATGCGCGAGCCAGCGCTCGATCCACGGATGGTGCGCCTCCAGCCGTTGCAGCCACAGCCGCCGCCAATCGGGGCCGACCAGCTCTGGGTCCGGCGGCAGGGCGGCGTGCGCGAAGATGGCCGAGCCCCAGGTCATGTTCTCGGTCAAGAGGCACCCGCCCATGTAATGGGCGTCGTCGGCATAACGGTCGTCGGTCGAGCAGAGCGTGATGATGGCGCCCAGCTGCGGCGGGCGGCGCGCCGCCACCTGCAGGCTGTTGAAGCCACCCCAGGAGATTCCCATCATGCCGACGCGGCCCGTGCACCAGGGCTGCCGCGCGATCCACTCGATCGCCTCGACGGCGTCCTGCTGCTCGCGCTCCAGATATTCGTCGAGCAGCACGCCTTCGGAGTCCCCGCTGCCGCGGATGTCCACCCTGAGGCAGGCATAGCCGTGGCCGGCAAGATAGGGATGAATCATCGCATCGCGCGCGGCGGTGCCGTCGCGCTTGCGGTAGGGGATCATCTCCAGGATAGCCGGCACCGGGCTGGCATCGGCATCGGGAGGCAGCCAGACGCGCGCCGCGAGCCGCACGCCGTCGCCCATCGGGATCAGCAAGTTCTCGATCTCGCGGACGCGGCGCGGCAGCTCGCGGACAGTCTTCATTCAGGAGCGCGGCAGGTCACACCAGGTCTCGCTTGATCCGCCGGTCCCAAATTTGCGTGTAGACGCGC